>JBCCQL010000527.1:0-2211 GCA_039024355.1 Planctomycetota bacterium | reverse complement strand
GTGTTTGCGGCGGCGTCGTTCGCGATCATCGCCCTGGCCGAAGACCAAATAACCGCCGGTCAATCGCCTCACGCTTGGTGGCAGGTGGGCGCCTACTTCGTGCTGACGATCGGCGAGGTGCTGCTGTCCGTCACGCTGCTCGAGTTCTTCTACACCCAGGCGCCGAAGTCGATGAAGTCGATCATCCTCGCCGTCTACATGCTCTCGGTGTCGCTCGGCAACGCGATCACGGCGCTCGTCAACCGATTCATCCGCGCCGATGACGGCGAGGTCCTGCTGCCCGGGTCGTCGTACTACTGGTTTTTCGTGGGCTTGATCGCGGTCAATTTCCTGGTGTTCCTCGTCTGGTCGCAGTTCTACCGCGGGCAGACCTACATCCAAGGGGACGACGCGGCGTAGCCGGCGCGTCACGGCTGGCGTGGCCTCACCACACGTGGGGTGGTTCGGCCGCCGCGTTCGACCAGCAGCCGCACTTCCTGCGGGCCGTCCCGCTCCGCCAAGCGGGCGCCCAGGTGCTGCTGGAAGCCGTCGCTGCCGGTGAACGCTTGCCCGTCGATCGCCAGCACGCGGTCGTGCACCGCCAGGCCGGCGCGGGCGGCGGGGGAGCCGGGCGCCACGCGTGTGAGCAGCACCGAGCCCGGCGCCGCGTGGTCGCCACGCCAAGAGATGCCTACCCGCGGCGGCGGCGCGTCCGCGGGCAGCGGGCCCAGCGGCTGCTCGTGCACCAGGCGCGTCTGGCGTGTCTCGCGGAGGCCCTCCGCGCGGAAGGCGGGCAGGGTTGGCTGGCTGGCCGCCGCGATGGTGAGGCGCAGCAAGTAGCGTGTGACCTTCTGCAGGCCGTCGATGTTCAGCCGCTCGACGTCGTCGCTGGGGCGGTGGTAGTCGCCGTGCAGCCCCGTGTGCAGCATCACGGCGGGCACGCCGCGGGAGAGGAACGTCCAGTGGTCGCTGCTGGACTCGACGGGCCACGGGAACTCGAGCCGCAGGCCCTCGTCCACGGCGACGCTCGCCAGCCGCCGCAGGCCGTAGCCGGTGCGGGCGCCGAGGACCTGCAGCCGCCCCTCCCGGAGCCGGCCGATCATGTCGGCGTTAATGGCCAGCTTCACCCCGGCCAGCGGCGTGGTGGGGTTGGCAGCCCAGTGGCGGGAGCCAACCATGCCGGTCTCTTCGCCGTCCCAGAAGGCGATGAGGATCGACCGCGCGGGGCGGGCCCCGCTGTCGGCGAATGCCTCGGCGATTTCTAGCACTGTGGCCACGCCCGACGCGTTGTCGTCGGCCCCGTTGTGCACGTAGCCGAACGGGCCGAAGCTGGTCCGCCGGTTGCCGTAGCCCACGTGGTCGTAGTGGGCGCCGAGGACGACCCACTCGGATGCGAGCGCCGGGTCGGCGCCGGGCAGCTTGGCCAGCACGTTGCGGCGCCCGCCGGGGATGCGTTGGTAGTAGCCGCCGTCCGCGGCGCCGCCGTCCACGCCGATGCGTTTGAGTTGCTGGGCGAGGTAGGACGCCGCCGCCCGCCCGCCGCGGCTGCCGGCCGCCCGGCCCTCGTAGGCGTCAGACGCCAGCACCTGGGCGTGGGCCAGCAGGTCGTCGGCGGTGATCGAGTCCAGCGCCGCCCGCTGCGTACGCCGGCTGCTGTTGGCCTCGGCGTGGGCGGCCGCCTGCCCGGCCAGGCACATGATGGCCAGAACCCAAGCGGCACTCCACCGGCGTGTTGGCGTCCTGGGCATTGGGCGGGGGGCCTGTTGGGCGTGGCGGGTTGACGGTGCACGCCGGCCCGCGTGGCGACCGCGTTGTCATCTCTGGGGGTGGAAGCCGCTGCCCACCGGTTTGATCGTCCCGCGTAGGGCCCCGCGTTGGCTCGGAGCGAAGAGAATTCGCCAGGCCACGGGCGGCCTGGCGCCCGTGGCCTGCACACGCTCGCCAACCCAGCGGCGGCGCGGGACGAACACGGGGCCGCCGGCCGAATGGGCTCAAGTCGCCCGTCACTTGCCGATGCAGAACTGGCCGAAGATGCGGTCGAGCACGTCGTCGGTAACCACCGATCCGGCGACACGCCCGATCGCGTCCAGAGCGGTTCGGACCTCGATCGCCACTAGGTCGTGCTCGCCCGTGGCGGTGACGGTCAGCGCACGCGACAAACACTCCGCGGCGCCGGTGAGCGACCGCCGACAACGCTCGGCCGTGCCGCCGACTAAGCGGCTGCCGCCCCCT
>JBCCQL010000526.1:0-2229 GCA_039024355.1 Planctomycetota bacterium | reverse complement strand
GCTCGCCCAGAACCGCGCGGCGCGGGCCCTGGTTGACGCCGCGTCGTACAGCGTCACAACGCCGCTGGAGCGGGTGCAGACACGCTTCGAGAAGCGGGACGAAGCCCAGTTCGCCGACGCCTTGTCCCGCGCCCAGCGTGACGCGGCGAAGCTCGAGCCCAAGCTCCAACGCCTCTCGGCCACGCTCCTGGCGGGCGAGGCGGACCGCAAGCGGCTCGGCGGCCTGCGCTGGCAGGCGGGGTACGACCTGGCCCTCGGCCGGGCGTTGGCGGCCAAGGTGCGGACCGAGGGCTACAACGCGATGCTGGCCCAAGCCAAGCAGGGCATGAAGTTCCAGAACGAGCGGAACGACACCTGGGTGATCCGCCCATCGCCGGCGATCTCCGGCGGCAGCGACCTAGAGAAGCAGGCCGCCAAGGCCGAGGCCTACTTGTCGCGTGTGGTCGCGGAGCACCCGGGCACGCCGTGGGCCATGCTGGCCGAGCGGGAGCTGGACGCACCGCTGGGCTGGGAGTGGAGCGAGGCGTTCAGCAACCTGGCCGCCCGCATGGCCCGGCAGGCCGAAGCCGCGAATCGCCCCCGCCGCGAGCCGCGGCCGCCACAAAACCTGCCGCCCCGCAAGCCGAACCCCAGACCGCCGCGGCTGTAGCCGCCGCCATCGCAGGCCGTCGCCTCAGCGGTTCGCCTGGGCGTCGATGGCGAACGTGTCGTGCGGGTTGTGCTTGTAGAAGCGGATGGCGATCTCGTTCGCCAAGATCTTGACGAACTGGTTCTGGAACTGCCGCACCGGCTTGTCCTGCGCCGGGATGCCGCTGTGCACCGGGAAGCGGAACGAGTCGAGCTGATCATCAAAGACCAGCTCGCCCCCCTCGGCCAGGTCGTACACGGCGATGCGTGCGTCGGCGTTGCCTTGGTACAGCGTCGGGCCGTCGAACAGGTCGAACTCGTCCAGCTCGATCCGCAGCACCATGTCGGCGCCGACGGCCTGCCCCAACGCGCGGTAATCGTCCGAGTCGTTCTCGTCCAGCCACTTATCGACCTCACGCGGGTCTACGACCGTGGCCTCCGGCAGGTTCTTGCGGAGCAGCGAGCTCACGTGCCGGGCGATGCCACGCGACGCGCCCGCGTGGCTGTACTCGCTGGCCGAGGGCGGGCGGCAGAAGACAACGACGGTGCGGCCCTGCAGCGCATCGGTTTCGGCGTCGACCATGTTGCCGCCCTCGGCGAAGTAGATGCCGGTGGCGAGCAGCTGGTGCAGGCAGCCCGAGGCCGACGCGGCGAGGCAGGCCGCCGCTAGCAGCAGCGTCCCGCGCAGGGCGGCGCCGGTTCTCGGAAGCGGGCGAGAGCGATCCATCGCGTCTCCTCGGTGGTCTCGGCTAGAATTCGGGCGGAGCGGACGCGTGCCGGGTGACACTGCGCCGGCGGCGCCGGGCCGACGGCAGCAGCCATCTTGGCGGCGGGACGTTAGCGGCCCCGGTGACGGGCGGCAAGGCGGATCCGCCGGGGCGACCCCGCCGAAATTCGGTCAGCCGCTTCAAGCCTGGCCGGCGAGCTCGTGCAGCTCCGCGGCCCGCGCGGCGTCGACGCACAGGCGCCGCACGCTGACCGCCAGGCCGGTCTCGGGGTCGGCCTCGACGATGGTCCCGTGCAGCCGCACGTCGCCCGTGGCGACGTCGAAGGCCGTCGGGTGCGACGTCAGCGTTGTTTCTAGGACGCGGTCGATCCGCCGGCCGATGATGCTCTCGTGCGGGCCGGTCATCCCCACGTCGCACTGGAACGCCGTGCCGCCGGGCAGCACCTGCTCGTCGGCCGTAGCGACGTGCGTGTGCGTGCCCAGCACCGCCGTGACGCGGCCGTCCAGGTAGCGGCCCATCACCTGCATCTCGCTGGTCGCCTCGGCGTGGTAGTCCACCAGCCGGACCTTCACGCTCGACGGCATCTGGGCCAGGCACTCGTCGACCGCGCGGTGCGGGCTGTCGATCGGCTTCATGAACAGCTGGCCGAGGGCGCAGCAGAAGCCGACCTCGGCCCCGCCCGCCGAGCGGACCACCGCCCACCTGCGGCCGATCGCCTCGGCCGGCAGGTTCGCCGGCCGGACAATGTTGGCCTCCGCCTCAAGCGTCTTGCCGATCTGCTTGCGGCGGTAGACGTGGTCGCCCAGCGTGATAGCGTCGACGCCGGCGGCCACCAGGTCCTTGTACAACGCCGGCGTCAGCCCCGACCCGCCGG
>JBCCQL010000525.1:0-2231 GCA_039024355.1 Planctomycetota bacterium | reverse complement strand
TTCGCTTGCTTGCGGCTCGCTTCTTGGCGGATCGGCCTCGCGATCGCCGCCCGTCGGCGCCGCGGTTCCGTAGCCTTCGCGGCCACCGGCTTCGCTCGGTGAGGTGCCATTCCCCACGGCGCCCGGCTGCACGCTGGGCGACGGGTCGGCAGCTGCTTGGGTCGCGGGCGGCTGCTGAACGGCGGCCCACAGGTCGTCGAGCGCTGCACTCGCTCCCGCGTGCGTGTCGGCGGCGGCTTGGGGTTCTACGCCCGATGCTTCCGCCGCAGCGTCCTCTGCCGATGCAGGTGCAGCCGCGGCTGCGGCTGGCGCCACAGCGTCGGCTGTGCCGTAGTCTGCAGCGCCTGCCCACAAGTCGGCGGAAGCGGGTTCGGGGTATGCTTGGTTGCTGTCGAGAGTAGCGGGCTCCGCAGCCGCCCCCGACGCGAGGCCCCACGGGACCGCGTCACGCTCTTGGCCGGCGGATGGCTGCGGTGGGACGCACCCTGCTCCGCTATCCTCGGGCGTGGTTTCGGCCTGCGTGTCGGCTTCCGAGTCGGCTTCCGGGTCGGCCGTCGAAACCGTGCCCGCGGCCGCCTCGGTCGCGTCGGCCGTGGGGGCCACGCCGCCATCCAGCAACGCCGCCGCCGTGTCACGCCGCTCAAGCTCATCGCCCAACGCCGTGACTTGTTCGGCGAGCTCTTGCAGCCGGGTGTCTGCGATCATCGCGCTGCTACGCAGCTCGAACAAGGCTTGGCTCGCGGCGTCGCGTTCGTCGCGGAGGGCCTGAATCTCGGCGTGCTGCTGCTCTGTGGTCGCCGTAGCCGCGGCCAACGCCTGCTCGGCGTTGTCGCGCCGATCATCCGCCTCGCGGACGCGGCGTTCGGCCTCGGCGATGCAAGCCTGCAGGTCGTGGCTGCGAGACCGCTCGGCCCGCAGCAGCGTTAGCAGCCGACGTGTCCGGCCGTTGGCAGCCGCGCGGACCAGGCGTGTGTCTGCCACCGCTTGGGGGGCTAGGGCGTGGCCGCCTGCAGGCATCGGCTTGTCGGTTTCAGCCTCGGCCGCCTCGGTGGCGAAGCCTCCGGGCGCCGCCCACACGTCGGCGGCGCCGCCTTCGTCTTCGTCGGCGGGCTGATTTGCCGATGCCACCGGCTGGGCAAGTACGTCGGCTGCTGCCAGTTGCTGCGAGGGCGTTGCTTCGGCCGTGCCCTCGCCTGCGGCGGCTGGGCTTTGGGTTTCAGTGTTGGCGCCGGCGTTGCCGTCGGGCAACGAACCCAGCCAAGGCTGCAGCAGGTGCGGCGGCACAACAGCCGGAGTAACCGGCGGTGTCGCCGGGCTGCTACCCTCACCGCCGCCTGCAGATGAGGGCTCAGCGGCGGCCTTGGCTTCGGGTGCGGCGGTGGCTTCAGGCGTTCCGCTATTGCGGTCGACGCCGGGCGACTCAACCTCTGGCGTCGGTGCGTGGAACACCAGCTCAACGCCGGCCAGGCTCAACCGGTCGCCCGCCTCGATGGTTGCCTGGTCGAACGGCTGGCCGTTTAGCTCGGTCGCCTCCGCCCAACGCCTGGCGATGACGCCCTGCGGACCGCGGCTCAGCACGCAGTGGAGCGGGCGCACCGCTGCCCCCGGCAACCGCAGCGAGCAGCGTGGCCCGCTGCCGATGGTGGTGGCCCCGCTAGGCAGGTTGAACAGCCGCCCTTGCACGCCGGGCATGGCGGGCATCTCGATCGCGATTCCAACGCCCCGCGGAGCGTCGTCCCGGTCGGTCGGCGGCGGTGCAGAAAACGTGTTCATCGAAGACTGCTCGGAGGGGAGCGGGAGCGTGGCGTGCAAAGTGCTGTGCGGCTCGCCGCATTCGGGCTGCGATGGCAGAAACAGGAATTTCCACCGTCATCTAGCCCGCGCCTCGAAGGCAGTCAAAAGCGTCAGGGCGGGCAGCAGCACGTTCTGCAGCGTGTCCACGGCCGCAGTGCCGGCGGCGCCGGCTGTGACGAAAAACGTGGCGCCGCAGCCGGACGAAAAGCCGCGGTGGCCCATCGCTGACCCGCCGCAGCGACAGAGGCAGCGAACGCCCGGAGAAAACGCTAGCCGCGGTTATGCAAGCTGCTACGCATCGGCTACTTACAGCGATTTTCTGCCATCGCCAGAAGTTGGCGAGATTCATACGGATGCAAGCAACCACCCAGGAATCGGCTGCGTACTATATTTGGCCACAGAGGCCTAAAGCTGCGGCCCGCTGAGGCGGCGCGACA
>JBCCQL010000524.1:0-2235 GCA_039024355.1 Planctomycetota bacterium | reverse complement strand
CGAAGATATCGCCCGCGGGCGCCGAAGGCTAGCCGCCAACAGCTAGCCGTCTGGCGAATCGCCCGGCGGCTTTGCCGGGCGGGGCGTGTCGCCGCCGGCGGGCGGGGGCTCAAACGCCGGGCCGGAGGGCCCCTGCTGGTCGTCGTAGTCGATCGTGTCAACCGGCTCGCTGTAGACCGCGTCCCGCATGCCGTCTTCGAGGCCCTGCACGCCTTTCTTGAACTCGGTGAAGCTCCGGCCCATCGAGCGGGCGACCTCCGGCAGCCGGCTGCCAAACAGCAGCACCGCCAGGGCGCCGACGATCAACATCTCTGGTACGCCTAGTCCAAACATGGCGGTCGTGTGCGGTAGCGGTCGGGTGCAGTCGGTCGGGTGCGTTAGCGGTTGTTCGCGGAAACAGCCCTGGCAGGAATCAGCCGGCGTCGTCCGAAGACTCCGGCGACTTGTCCTCGATGCCCTTCACGCCCTTCTTGAACTCGGTGATGCTCAGGCCGAGCGACCTCGCGACCATCGGCAGCCGCGAGCCGAACAGCAGCAGCACGATCACGAGCAGGATGAGCAGGGACCCGGGGCCGAATCCGAACATGGCGGTCAGCTTGCGTGTGTGGGTGCAGGAACTAGGTGCTGAGCGGCCACGCCGCCGTGCAGTTAATCGTAGCCTAGCAGCGGTTTGCGTCAAACTGCGTGAGCGGGCCCCGCGGGCAGCAACGCCGGCGGGGCCCGCGCGGCTCGGCGTTACCGGAAGCGTCCGGCCGGGCTCCGTGAAGCGATCCACGGGTCGCGCGCCACCGCGGAAGCGTCGTAGCGATAGTAGACCTCCAGGCACATCGTGGCCAAGGCGGTGGAGTAAACCCGCCCGCCGTAGCCGCCCCAAACGGTATCGGGGCTCCAGCTGCCGGCGTCGGGGCCGGCGGCGGTTTGGCTGGCGGTGAGCGTGCGGGTCATCGCCGCGTTCCAGTGCGTCCATGCGTGGCGGGCGGTGCGGTTGGCGCCGCGGTTGTGGTGCAGGGCCAGGCCCGCGTAATACCAGAAATACAGGTTCGCCCGGCCGCTGCCCGGCACGGCGGAGACCAGGCTGCTCACGGCCTCGTCCGCGGCGGCCGTGCCCGCGACCCGCCAGCCGAGGATCTGCCGGCAGTAAAGCGACTCGGCCGTCATGGTCCGGCTGACCGGCCCGGTCCGCTGGTAGCAGGCCAGGCCGCCCGCCTGGCCCCGCCGCGTGGCGCGGACGAAGCGTTCGATGCTCGACCACACGGTTGGCGGGGCGTCGACGCCGGCCAGCTCGGCGCTGCGGAGCGCCATGATCACCCAGCCCATCTGGCTCATGTCTCCCTCGGCGCCGGGCTTGTACCGCCAGCCGCCGCCGGCGCGGTCTTGGCGATCGACCAGGTGATCGACCGCCCGCCGCACGCCTGCGGCTAGACGCCCGTCTTGTGTGGTGGCTAAGGCCTCGGCCAGGGCGAACGCCGCCATCGAGTGGCAGTACGTTTGCGAGAACGGCGCCGCGTCGCCGGCCAGGCTGCCGTCGGCGGTTTGCGTGGCGAGCAGGAAGGCCAGCCCCGCCCGGATGTTCTCTGCGTACGGGCCCTCGGTGTGCGTGTGCCCGGCGCCCATCAAGGCCAGCAACGCGAGGCCCGTGACGCCGGTGTCGGCCCTGGCGCCGGCGCCCTGGCGGTTCTGGCCGAGGGTGCGTGTCTCGCGGCCGGCGGACCAGCGGCTGGCGTCCCAGCGGCCATCGGCCGACTGCGCCGCCGCCAGCCACGCGAGGCCTGCCGCCACGGCGTCTTCGGTCGCCCGGCTGCCGCCTTCGCGCTCGACCAGCTGCAGCCGCTCCGCCAACCGGCGTGCCGAGTACGCCGGCGGCCCGATCTGCTGGGCGATCATCAACGCGTCGTCGGCATCGGCCGGCGGGGCCGGAGCGTACGCCTGCTGCGGCGGTGTGGCGGCCGAGTCTGGCACGGCGGCCTGCGGAAACATGTCGGCCGCTGGAGGCGGGGCGGGTGCGATTGTCGACGGCCCGTCGCTCTTCAACGCGTCGCTGCTTTGCCCGATATCGCCTGGTTCCTGTCGGACGTCGACGTCCGGCAGACGCGCCTCGGCCTCGGCGTTGGTCTCTTGGTTAGCCGGGTTCGGTGCGGCCTGGGGTGTTTGCTCCGCCGCGTCCGCTTCGGCGACTGGATTCTCGCGCTGCTGCTTGCCCGGCGGCTCAGTGGGTGGCAGTGGGGCGGGTGGCGG
>JBCCQL010000523.1:0-2240 GCA_039024355.1 Planctomycetota bacterium | reverse complement strand
TGGACAACCTGCTGAAGAGCACCGAGATCGGCACCGTGTTCCTGGATCAGCGGCGGCGGATCCGCATGTTTACGCCGTCCATCTCCGCGGCGTTCAACGTGCTGGAGCAAGACATCGGGCGGCCCATCGACCACATCGCCTACAAGCTGGACCACCCCGACCTGATCGCCGACATCGACCAGGTGCTCGAAGACGGCAACTCGATCGAACGCGAAGTCTCCGGCGACACCGGCGAGGCCTTCCTGCAGCGGGTCAAGCCCTACCGCACCGCCAGCGGCAAGATCGACGGCGTCGCGATCACGTTCACCAACGTGACCGCCGTCAAAGCGGCGGAGCGCGCCCAAGAGCAGAACGCGGAGCTCGCCCGCGCCAACAGCGACCTGCAGGACTTTGCGTTCGCGGTGTCGCACGACCTGCAGGCGCCGCTGCGGCACATCGGCGACGCTGCGCGCGAGCTGCGGACCTCTTTGGAGAGCAAGCTGGGCGCCGACCTCGGGGCGGACGCCACGCGGGCGTTGTCGCAGATCGGCTCCGAATCGAGCCAGCTCACGCTGATGATCCAGGGCCTGCTCAGCTACTCCAGGGTCGCCACGCGTGGCAAGCCGCCGTCCCCGGCGGACTGCGGTGCCCTCTTCGCCGGCGCCCTGGAGGAGCTGCAGCCCTCGATCGACGCCGCCCAGGCGGAGATCACCCACGAATCGCTGCCCACCGTGCGGTGCGACGACCAGCAGATCAAGCGTGTGTTTGTCGAGCTGCTGGACAACGCCATCAAGTACCGCAGCGACCGGCCCCTGCAGATCAACGTCCGCTGCGAGCGGAAGGACGGCGATTGGCTATTCCGCGTAGCGGACAACGGCGTCGGCATCGAGCAGCGGCACCGCGACCGGGTGTTCGTCGTGTTCCAGCGGCTCGGGTTTAAGCCGGACGTCGAGGGAAACGGACTGGGGCTCTCCCTGAGCAAACGCATCGTCGAGAGGCACCACGGGCGGATTTGGCTGGAGTCGACCCCCGACGTCGGCGCGACCTTCTTCTTCACGCTGCCGGCGTAACCGCGACGCGGCCCCGCGGGCAACGCAGGCCGCCGGCGGGGATCAGAGCTCTTCACACGACAGGAGGTTGCCATGGGCGTTCAGGCAGAAGCGGCGGGGCCGCCGCCGTTTGTTGTTGCGATCGGCGCCTCGGCCGGTGGCCTGGAGGCGCTCGAACAGTTCTTCCGCCGGGCGCCGGCCGACTTGGGCCTGTGCTACGTGGTGGTGCAGCACCTCTCGCCCGACTTCGAGAGCCTGATGGACAAGCTGCTGGCCCGCGAGACCAGCATGCCGATCAAGCCCATCGAGGACGGGTCGCCCCTGGCGCCGAACGCCATCTACCTGCTGCCCCCCAAGAAAGAGGTCATCCTGTCTGAGGCGCGGCTGCTGCTAGCCGAGCGGACCGCTGGCCGCGACCTGACCTTCCCCATCGACAGCTTCTTCCGCTCGGTCGCCCAGGACGCCGGCGCCAGGGCGATCGCCGTGGTGCTGTCGGGCACCGGCAGCGACGGCTCGCGGGGCATCTGCGACATCCACCGGGCCGGCGGCTACGTGCTGGTGCAGAACGAGATCACCGCCCAGTTCGACGGCATGCCACGCAGCGCCTGCGCCACGGGCATCGTCGACGCGGTGCTCTCGCCCGCCGAGATGGGGGCCGCCATCACCGCGCACGTCGAGAGCCCGCTGGTGGCTTCGCTGTCGGGCGGAGGCAGGGCGGACGACACGATCGACCAGCCGACGTACGCCATCCTCAGCCTGCTGAAGAACGCCTGCGAGATCGACTTCAACTTCTACAAGACCGCCACCATCGGCCGACGCATCGAACGCCGGGTGTCGCTGACCGGCAGCGGGAACATCGCCGAGTACACACGGCAGCTACGCAACGACCCGGCTGAGCTCAGCGCGCTGTACCACGACCTGCTGATCGGCGTCACCGGCTTCTTCCGCGACCGTGAGGTGTTTGAGCGGCTGGAGCTGGACGTTCTGCCCCGGCTGTTCCAGCGGCTGCCAGCGGGCGAGGAGTTCCGCGCCTGGGTGGTGGGGGTGGCCAGCGGGGAAGAGGCGTACTCGCTGGCCATCCTGCTCACCGAGGCGGCCGAGGCGGCGGGCCAGCAGCGGCGTGTGAAGGTCTTCGCCTCGGACGTTCACAAAGAATCGCTCGAGGCCGCCTGCCGCGGCGTCTACCCTGAGGCCGCGCTTGCGGGGCTGACC
>JBCCQL010000522.1:0-2266 GCA_039024355.1 Planctomycetota bacterium | reverse complement strand
GGGTGACAGCCGGGTCCCGGCTGTCACCCCCACCCCGGCCCTCCCCCTGAGGCGGACGGAGGGCGCGTCGAGCTGCACGCCCGGCGGTTCCTTGCGTCGCAGGCGGTGATGCTCGCCGTGCGGGGCATGCCGGCCGTGTACTTCCACAGCCTCGTGGGCACGCAGAACGACCAGGCGGGCGTCGCCGCCACGGGGCAGAACCGCCGCATCAACCGCCACAAGTACACGCTGGGCGAGCTCGACACGCACCTGGCGGGCCCAGTCGAGGGTGAGGCGGCTCCGCTGGCCCGCCGCATCTACGACGGCTACCGCGAGCTGCTCGCGCTCAGGGTCGCCCAACCGGCGCTGCACCCCGACGCCCCGCAAGCGGTGATCGACGTTGGCGCCACGCCCAACCGCGACGCGGTGCTCGCCTTCACGCGGACCAGCCTCGACGGCAAGCAAACCCTCCTCGTGGCGGTGAACTTCTCGATGCGGGAGCAGACGATTACTCCGGGTGGCGCCGACGCGTGGCGGCCGCTGACCCCCGGCGCCACGCTCACCGGCGGCCGCCTCACCCTGCCGCCCGGCGGCTTCGCCTACCTCGTGGCATAACGCCACCCCAGCGCCCACAACCTGCGGCAATTAGCTTGTGCGCGGCCGGTTGCCCACAAGTAACCTACGTAACGCCGAGCCGCCCCACGCCGCACCCCCGTCCCCCGTCCCACACCCATGATCCGCACCGCTGCTTGTTAGCTTGCCGCCGCTGCCGCCGTTGCCGCCACGCCTGCCCTTGCCCAGTTTGGGCCGGACGGGCAGGTGGGGCCGGGCGAGTCGTACCACATCGCCTTCGCCACCAGCTTCCAGACCAGCCTGACGACCAACCGCGTCGTGCCGCCGACGCCGTTTGACTTCGGCGGGATTGAGGCGGCGAGCTGGCTGACCACCCTGGCCGCCGCGCAGTCGGGGCTGCTGCCCACCTGGAACGGCCAGGACATCCTCTACCGGGCGGTGCTGTCCGACTCGACCGGCAACGCGGTGGACACCACCGGCGTCCAGGGCCGCGTCTACAACTCCGCCGGCCAGCTCCTAGCGACCGACGCCGCCGACTTCTTCGACGGCCAGCTCGAAAACCCGATCGGGTTTGATGAGTTCGGGAATGCGATCAATCCGGGGCAAGGCCAAGCGTGGAGTGGCGTCGTCGATGGCGGCAGCGTCTCTGGAAATACATGCGGGAACTGGGATCTGACCGCCGTGATTATGGGCACCGATTCGGCCAACGCGGCAAGCACGTCGTGGCTGCAAGGCAACGCGTTGCAGTGCTCCTCCAACTCCGCCCGGCTGCTGGGCATCAGCCCGGCGATCACCGCGCCGATCCCCGAACCAACCACCGCTACGCTGCTGCTGATCGCCACAGCCGGCGCCGCCACGCGTCGCAAGCGCCAGCACCCGTAGGATGGGTGCTCGCACCCATCTGACCTACGCCGATCGGAGGGGCGCTACGCCGACGCCACCCGCTCCCACGCATCGCCCCGCCAGGCGTGTGCTGAGCCCGAGCTAAGGTTGCACTCGCCCGGACTGGCGTACCAAGATGGGTGCGAGCACCCATCTTACCGAGAGGCGTGCCCGCAACACGCGTAGGATGGGTGCTCGCACCCATCTTGCCGGGGCCTTTCGGAGGGCCGCCGCGGCTACTCCACGCGCTCCCACTCATCGCCCCACCACGCGTCGGCCGAGCCCCAGTCAAGGTCGTACTCGCCCGCGCGGACGTACCGGTGGAACGATGACCACGGCCAATCCCGCACGCGATCGACCAAGCCGTGCTTCAGCGGGTTGGCGTGCAAGTAATCGACGCACCGCTTCCAGTCGGACTCGCCGCGGCAGGCGTGCTCGTAGGCGCGTCGCTGCCACACACCGCGTTCTCCCTTGATCTGTCGGCTGACCGACTGCGCGGCTTCGACGCCGCCGGCGGCGAGCCACCGCTTGCTGAACAGCGTCTTGATCTGACGCCACCGGGTAGAGAAGTCGTCGTCGCCGGGCGGGAGCGTCCAGACCGTGTGCAGATGGTCGGGCAGCAGCACGATGGCATCGACCGAGAACGGGCGCCGGACGCGGACCTCGCAGAAGGCCCGCCGCAGCGCGACGCGGGCCAGCTCGTCGACAAGGATCGCTCGCCGTTGGTGGGTGACCACCGTGAAGAAAAACGTGCCCCCCGCGATTTGTGCTCGGCGGTAGTTCGTCACGGCGGCGTCGCGGGGACCGGGGAGATGGGTGCGAGCACCCAGCC
>JBCCQL010000521.1:0-2278 GCA_039024355.1 Planctomycetota bacterium | reverse complement strand
GCCGAGAGGGCGATCGCCGGCCCGAGCAGGCAGTGGGGTGTATCGATGCCCGGCCCGGCCGCCGACAGCTTCCACGGCGCGACGGGGCAGCCAGCCCGCTCCGACAGGCGGCCCTCAAACCCCAGCAACGCCCCGCCGCCAAACAGGTGTACACGCCGGGGCACGGCGGGCCTGCGGTGCGAGCGGAGGTGCGTCAGCGTGCGCTCCAGCTCACCGCCGAGCCGTGCTGCGAGCGGCTCGGCGAGGTCGCGGAGCAGCTCTTGCAGCCCTGCCCGGCTGTCGGCATCTCGCGAGTTCATCAACTGGTCGAAGGCGTGGCGATCAACGCCGAGCTCGCCGCACGCCTGCTCTTCGAGCACGTGCAGCCCAAGCCCCTTGAACTGACGGGCGTAAACCGGCCTGCCGCCGCGGACCGAACAGTACGTCACGGCCGCATAACCCCACTCGACCAGGCCGAAAGTTTGGCTAGCGTCCTCCGGGGCGCCCCACGCCACGGCGCGTGACAGCGAGTGCGTCGCCGCGTCGACCGCCCTGCACGATAGTTTGGTCCGCAGCAGGTCTTCGCACAGCTGCTCTGCGGCGGGCCGGGAAGCCTGCAGGGTGTACCAGTGCTCGTCGCCGTCGGTCGTGTCGGCCCGCCATGCCGCCCGACACGCTCCGGCTGCGTGCTCTGCCGCAGTCTCCTCGGGCCTGCCTTGAAGAACGTCGCAGTAGGCCATCGACAGGCCGCCGGCGCAGCGTCGCCCGTGGATGCCCGGCAGCGTCGCCAGCGCGGCGGTTAACTCGCTACGGATCGACGCCGCCGTGGGGGGCGATTCCGCACCGCACGCCGGTACGCTGCGCGGAACCATCGCGGCGGCTTGCAGCCGCAGCCGACCGCCCTGTAGCGCTACCTGTGCAACCTTCAGGTGCGATGAGCCGGCGTCGATGCCTATCCAGCCTTGTTTGTGTCGTGTGGCCAACGGCCGCCCCGCTGCTGATTGGTTTACGAGCCGTTTTTGGCGACGGTCGCCAAGTCGAAGACCGGCAGCATCACCGCCAAGACCACCACCGCCACGATCACACCCATGGCCACGGTAATCAGCGGCTCCAGGGCCCCCACAGCCGTGCGGGCCGCGGCCTCGCCCTCGTCTTCAAAGTACGCCCCGACGAGCCGGAGCACCTCGCCGAGGTTGCCGGTCTTTTCTGCTGTGCCGAGCATCTCTGCGGCGGCTGCCGGGAAGTGGGGCGATTCGCTCAGCGTGTCCGTCATGCCGCGCCCGTTGGTGATGGCGTCGGCCAGGTCGTCGACCAGCTCGCGGTAGATGCTGCTACGCATCGACTTGCCCACGAGCTGCAACGCTTCGAGCAGCGGCACGCCGCTTTCGATCATCAGGCCCATCAGCCGGCACATGCGGCCGACCACGAGCTTCTGTGTCACGTCGCCGATGCCAACACCCTCGGCCAGCAGCCGGTCGAAGAGACGCTTGCCGGCCGGCGTGAATCGGGCTGCCACCAAAGCCGTGGCCCCGCCCACCACGAGCGGGAGCCATAGCCACCAACGCGAAGCCAGCTCATCGGCGGCCGCCAACAACGCCCGGGTGATTGCCGGCATGGGCGTGTCGTACTGGTCGAAAATCTCCGCGAACTGCGGCAGCACGAACATCACCAGCGAAGCGATCACCACGGCCGAAACCGAAGCCAGCAGCAGCGGGTAGACCAGCAGCCCGCGGATGGTGCGCCGCAGCTTCAACTCAGATCGTTTAAGTTCGGCCAGCTGAGAGAAGATCTCGGGCATACGGCCGGTGGCCTCGCCGGCGCCGACGGTGGCCACGTAAGCCTCGTCGAAAACCCGCGGGTGGCGCCGCAGCGACTCCGAGAAGCTGACACCCGCTAGGACGTCGTCCCGTACCCGGTCTAGCACGTCCGCCAGCGCAGGCCGCATGCACTGGTCGGCCAGCGACGCAAGCGCCGTCGCTATATCGACGCCGGACCGCGTCATGATCGCCAGCTGCGCCGTGATGTCCGCGATGTCTTGCTGGCGGACGCCCGACGTTTGCCACCACGCGGCGGCCGGGGCGGGGGCGCCGGCCTGCACGTCCACGGGCGCGGCTTTGTCCGTGGAGCCCTGCAGAAGGTTTTGCCAGGTAAGGGTGCTCATCCGATCGATGACCGCCACGCGTTACTCGAAGAACGCGACGCGGGCCACCTCCTCAAGGCTTGTGAGTTCTTTCAGCGCCAGCCCCATGCCGCTCTGCAGCAGCGTCTGCTGGCCGTCGGTTTTGAGCCGCCCGCGGAT
>JBCCQL010000520.1:0-2283 GCA_039024355.1 Planctomycetota bacterium | reverse complement strand
TTATTATGCAGAAAAAGACTTTGCATGTTTGAAGCAAAGAAAGGTGGAAAATTCAGAAGAAGAAAATGAATCAAAAGAATCTAAAACTAGGCCAAAAGTGGAAAGAAATCGTCAAAATGCTAGAGAGCATGAGCTCGAAGCAGATGAGGAGACAACTTCTAAGCCAGAGTCAAGTCCTGAAAAAAAGAGTCTGCTAAGAAGTTGAGTCTTAAACTTCCTATAAGTTCGCTTTCCAATGAGAAAACTCTTAAATTGAAAGATAAAGAAGTGCCCGGGAGCAAAGCAAAACAACATCTGCTAGAGTTCCCTAGAGGACCTCCTGAGAGAGCCGCTGCCCACTTCCCTAATCGCGTCGCAGATGATGGCCTCCGTCAGGTCCATCATCGACTCGTAGTTGCCGTACGCCTGGTAGACCTCCAGCATCGTGAACTCGGGGTTGTGCCGGGGGCTCACCCCTTCGTTGCGGTAGACGCGGCCCAGCTCATAGACGCGCTCGATGCCGCCCACCAGCAGCCGCTTGAGGTGAAGCTCTAGCGCGATCCGCATGAACAGCGGCATGTCCAGCGCGTTGTGGTGCGTGGTGAAGGGCCGGGCCGCCGCGCCGCCGGCGATGCTGTGCAGCGTCGGCCCCTCGACCTCCACAAAGCCGCGGCCGGCGAGCGTTGAGCGGATCGACGCGACGATCTTCGAGCGGCTCAGGAACCGCTGCATCACGCCCTCGTTGAACGCCAGGTCGACGTACCGCATCCGCTGCCGCAGCTCGGCGTCGCGCAGCCCGGCGTGCTTCTCGGGCGGCGGCGTCAGGCACTTGGTGAGGAAGTGCAGCCGCTCGGCGGCGATCGACAGCTCGCCCGTGTTGGTGCGGGTGAGCATCCCGTCCACAGCGATCAGGTCGCCTAGGTCGAGCTTGTCGACCAGCTCCCAGCTGTCGCCCACCTGCTTCTTGCCGACCAGCAGCTGGATGTCGCAGGTCATGTCCCGCAGGCCGAAGAAGATGAGCTTGCCCGCCGTGCGGCGGAAGACGAGCCTGCCCGCCACGCGGCACACCGGGCCGGTGACCTCGCCACGCTCGCCGCCGTGCTCGGCGTCGCGGTCCGCCTTCCACTGGCGGAACTGGAAGCCCTCGGGCGGGTTGTCGAGGTCCGGCAGGTCGAGCTCGGGTCCGCCCGGCAGGCGGTATTTGACCTCGCCGGCGCGGGCGCGCACCTGGCCGATGGGCGTGTGGCCGTCCAGCCGGCCGCCCCACGGGTCGATGCCCAGCTGGGCGATCGCCGCGAGCTTCTCGCGGCGGGCCACCACCGGGTCGGTCAGGTCGGGTTCGTTGGCGTCGGCGTCGGGCATGTTGGTCGCTTGGGCGTTGGCGAATAGTGCGGGCCTGGTGTACTCGGCGGCGGCGGCGCACGCGTGCTGCGGCGGCATTCTGGGGGCGCCAGCGGCCGGTGGTCAACGCCTCCACGAACCGGCGCCGGCCAGCCTGCCGCTCAACCGATGGGGCTCTGACAACCGGGCCCGGCCGCGACTACAATCCGGCACCGCCGACCGTCCCTCACCCCCACAGCACGCCAAGCACCGCCATGCCCCGCCAGGTTTACGTCAACGGCCAGCTCGTCCCGGCGGATCAGGCCCGCGTCAGCGTGTTCGACCACGGCCTGTTGTACGGCGACGGCATCTTCGAAGGCCTACGCATCTACAGCGGCCGGGTATTCCGGCTGGAGCAGCACGTCCGCAGGCTGTATGAGTCCGCCAAGGCGATTTGGCTCGACCTGCCGATGAGCCAGGACGAAATGATCGCCGCGGTAAACCAGACCGTGGCAGCCAACGACCTGCAGGATGGTTACGTGCGTCTGGTCGTCACACGCGGCGCCGGCACGCTGGGGCTGGACCCGCGGGCGTGCAGCGATCCGCAGGTGATCATCATCGCCGACGAGATCACCCTGTACCCGGCGGAGTACTACGAGCAGGGCCTGCAGATCATCACGTCGAGCGTGATCCGCAACCACCCGGCCGCCCTCAGCCCCCGCATCAAGTCGCTGAACTACCTGAACAACATCCTGGCGAAGATCGAGGGCATCCAGGCCGGCTGCGTCGAGGCGCTGATGCTCAACCACAAGGGCGAGGTAGCTGAGTGCACGGGCGACAACATCTTCCTGGTCCGCGACGGAGTGCTGATGACCCCGCCGCTCGACGCTGGCATCCTGGAAGGCGTCACGCGTTCGGTGGTCATTGAGCTGGCCGCAGAGCTGGGCGTCGAGACCCGCGAGGTCGCCCTAACCAAGCACGATG
>JBCCQL010000519.1:0-2284 GCA_039024355.1 Planctomycetota bacterium | reverse complement strand
GCCGCGGCCCGCAGCGGTTGGTCGTCCAGCCAGTAGATGTAGCCGAGCCAGTAGCGGGCCTCGTTCAGCCGCTTTGGCTCGACGTCGCCGTCGACCAGCCGCAGGGCCGCCTGGAACGCCCGGCGGGCGTCGGCGCGGAGGCCGGCGCGTTGCTGGTCGGCGTCGCCGCCGGCGCCGGTTTGCATCGCGGCGACGCTCAGGGCGCCCAGCTTGTCGCGGCCGATCAGGTACGCGTCGGCGAAGGTGGTGATCGCCTCATCGTCGGCGCCCAGTGCTTGGTTCACCACGGCCAGCTGCCGCCGGGCGTCGGCCTGGAATTCGCCGGGCACGCGGCCCGCCTCGCGCAGCAGCTCTTGGGCGCGGTTGAGCAGCCGCCGGGCGTCGGCGTTCTTCTCGGCCTGGGCGAGCGCGAGCGTAGCCGCGCCCACCTGGTACTTCAGCGCCGCCGCCGCCCGCGGCATCTCCCCGGCGCGGAGCCCGCGGAGCCACACGCCGGCGGTGTCTAACGCCTTCTTGGGCTGGCCCTCGGCGGTGTGGCTCGCCGCCAGGTAGACGTACGCTAGCGTGGTGACCTCCCGCTGAGCGGGGTCGTCCGCCCGGTCGTCGATGAGCTCTTCGAAGCAGCCCAGCGCCAGCTTGTGCTCGCCGCGCGCCTGGTAGCACCAGCCCTCGTACAGGCCGGCGTAGAGGCCGATAATCAGGTCGTAGAACTCGTCGGCGTGGGCGGCCAGCTCCTCGGCGGCGGCCGCGTTGAGCCGCTTGTGGTTCTTGGAGCCGGCGGCGTAGGTCTTCGCCTTGTCGTGCAGCGACCGCGCGCCCATCACCGCCGCGCTGCCCAGCTGCCCGCGGAGCATCCGCCGCCGGGTGGCCTCGGGGCTGCGTGGCGTCGGCGCGCCCAGCTCTTTTAGCACCGCGCGGTAGCGATCGGTGGAGTCGCCGTAAAGCCGGCGGGCGTCGTCGTAGTCTTGCCGGGCCGTTTGCAGCAGGCGGTTGCGTGCCGATTTTTGGGTGGCCGCCTGCCGCTTGTCCGCTTGCAGCAGGCCGCGTCGGCCCTGCTCGGCAATGGCCGCCGCCAGCCGGGCGGCGCCCTCCGCCGCGAGGGCTTTGTCTTGCGTGCCTGCGAGGAACTCCGCGAACGTTTTCCGGGCCGCGTCGATCTGGCGGTCGCGGCTGCTGCTGTCGGCCAGCGAGGCCGCCTGCGCCAGCTGCGTGACCGCCCGCTCATACGCCACGCGTGCCCGGAGCGCCGGCCCGACGGCTGGGTCTGACGCGGCACGGTCGAGGTACTCGAGCGTCAGTTCGAAGTAGCCGCGGCCACGCATCGCCTCGACGAATCGCACGTCGGGGTCGTCCACTTGTGCGCTCGACACGCACGGCGTAGCGAGCGTCGCGGCCAGGGCGACCGCCACGCCGCGGGCGACAATCGCCGCCCACGCCGGGCCTGCGAGACGCGGTCGCGGCGGGCGGCTCTTTGGCATGGTGAGGAGACCGGCGAGGGATCGACACGCGTGGCGCCACGCTGGTTGGGCGGCCGCCCGCTACGGGCATGATAGGGCACGCCGAAAGGGTCTCGCTAGCCTTTGGTGGCGTGCGACCGGCGGCCGGCGGCACGCACGCGGCGGCAAAGTCGGCGCCGCTTGCCCAAGCGTCCGCCCGGAGCCAAGGCGCAACGCCGCGAAGGGCAAACCACAGGCGTAGACGCTCGCCCGACGCTCAACCCTGCGTGCCGTCAGACAACGCTTCGTGCAGGCGTGCGAGCAGGCCGCTCGGCAAGGGGACGTCGCAAAGCACCCGCTCGACGCTTTGCCCGCCGGCGGCCTCTTCCGCCGCGGGCTGGATCACCCCGGCGTCCGCCGCTGCCTCGTCCGGCGTAGGCGGACCGCCCGTGTCGCCACACGTGTCGGCGCCTGTCAGCGTGTCGCGGCTGTGGGCCCGGGCCGGCGGCTGCGACGAATCCAGGCGGGCGGGCTTGGGTGGCAGGCCGCACAGCCCGTCGAGGACGCCGCTGTCGGCCGGGCCCAGCTGGTGGGTAGGGTTTGCGGACATGACGCAGTTGAAACTCCCGTGCCCCAGCGTTGTTGGTGCGGCGCCTGGCGGCCAAGCGGGCGTTGCCGCTGGGGCCGCGTTTGGTTCACCGCTGCATCGTTCTTCGTCCCGCCGCCGGCCCGCAACGCCCCACGCGTTGCACGCCGCGGCACACACACCTCGTCTCGACGCTTTACGCCCCGCGTGCCGCGCCAGCCCGGCGCCCTCGGCTGGCCGGGCGCCGCTGGCGCCGGCGCCG
>JBCCQL010000518.1:0-2291 GCA_039024355.1 Planctomycetota bacterium | reverse complement strand
GGATTGCGCACCGTGCCGTTTCGATTCCAGACCGCAACGGTGCGGAGACTTGTCCCACGGCGGAGCCGTGGGCTGAACCCAAGCCCATGCTTGCGGGTGCAGGACACGTTTGTGTCAGTTTTTGATGGCGAGTTGGAGGCGGTTGTCTTCGGAGAGGGCGGCGGCTCTTAGGGCGAGGATGCTGTCGGCGCCTTCGGGGTCGTTCCAGAACATCTCGCTGCCTTTCACCCGGTAGTTGATCTCCTTGATGAGCGACTCGGCCAGGGCGCTGGTGATCGGCAGGCCGAGCTTGCGGTACTCGGGGTAGTTCATCCGCCGCCGGTTGTTCGACAGGTAGGTCACCGCCCGGCCCACGACGCTCAGCGGGTCGTTTCCCGCGGGGGGCTCGCCGCCGGCCGGCCGGGGCTGTTGCTCCCGCCAGCGGGTGAGGTCGTCGATCACCTCGCCCACGCGGCCCTGCCAGCAGGCCTCGATCAGCTCGGCCGCCAGGCCCCAGGCGAAGTCCTCCTCGCCCGCCACCGCCACGGCGGCGTGGTAGACGTAGCTGACCGCGTGCAGGAAGTCCACGATCGGCGTGAACGAGCGGAAGTGGCGGCGGTGGATCGCCCAGTTCTGCTTCAGGCCGTCGGCCACAAACGCCCGGCGGCCTGCTAGGTAGAACGCCTTGCGGTGCGCCTCGGCGGCCAGGCGTCGGCCGAACTCTTGGCTGTCGGTCAGGGAGCTGAGGCAGGTCCGCATCAACCGCTTCGGGCCGCGGTAGGAGGGCGGACCGGCCGGCGGTTCGGGGAGCGATCCGGCCGGCTGCTCGGCTTCTCCCGGCGGCTGCCCGGCTTCTCCCGGCGGCTGCTCGGCGTCTCCCCCTTGTCCCTTGAGCCCCGCTACCAGCTGCTTCACCCGGCCCCGGTCCAAAAAGGTGGCGGGCAGGTCGGGCGTGGGGTCTTCTTCTTGTGGCGTGCTGTGCATCCGCATCAGCACGGCGTTCTTGCTCTCCCGCCACGCCACGCCGCGGGCGCCCACGCCGCGGCCCGGCTGGCGGGTGTGGACCCGGCCGCCATCCACCTCGATCACCGCCAGCTCCGGCGGGTTCTCCACCTCGACCGGCAGCCGCCGCCGCTCGTGCTCGGCCGAACGACGGCGGTCCTCCTCGCTCAGCTTGCTCCCCACCTGGTGGGCCAGGCGGCCCAGGTGGCGGCCGCTCAGCTCGACTTCCCCCACCGCCCGCAGCACCGCCTCGCCGCGGGCGAAGCTGCGGGTCTCGGCCGCCGCCAGCACCGCCTTCTGCCGGACCCCCGGCGAGATCGTCTCGCGCCCCAAGCCCAGCACCTCACGCTGAGGGAAAAAAAGTCCGCCGGCAGCGGCGGCAGTAGCCCGCGTGCTCCTCGACGGGCACCGGGCCGTCTAGGCCCTTCACCTCGCGGAGCTTAATCGCCCGCCTCAGCCGGCCGCCGCACTCGGGGCATTCTGCTGGCGGCTCGGCCCGCTCGTGCTGCCGACGCACCAACGCCGCCTGCACCCGCGTGGAGAGCCGCTTGCCCATCTCGTGCCCCAGCCGCTCCATCACCGCGAACCGCATGCGGTCCAGATCGACCTCCTCGCTGTTCTGCTGCTCATCAACGAGCGCCTCGACGAGTTCCTCGAGCAGCCGCTCCGAACGCTTCTCGATCGCCGGCATCCCTGCCTCCTCAGAAAAAACCAAGCCCACCCTGCCCAGACAAACCAGCTTCTACACCACCTCCCCCAAATCTCCTATTGACGTTTCCGACAAACCAGCAAACCAACGCAACCCGTGTCCTGCACCCCGATTTGATCGCTGACGGGAAGTGCTCTTTACGCGGATTGCGGTCGTCGCCAGAATGCCGCCCGCTTTCGCATGCCGGGGTGGCCAACCCGCGTCGCCACCATACATCCCGGCGTTACCGCCACGGTCAAGGATGGCCCCGACTCAGCAAGGAGTGCTGACGTGAAGACCCCGCCTGTCGTTCTCAAGACGCTTGCCGCCGCTCTGGCGGCCCTGGTGATCGCCCCCGTCGCCCACGCCCAGCAGCAGAGCCCCAAGGGTGTCAACGCGAAGAAGTTCAAGGTCGCGGTCGTTGACATCGGCTACATCTTCAAAAACCACGAGGGCTTCAAGGCCCAGATGGAGAGCATGAAGGGCGAGGTCTCCGCCATCGAGAAGCAGCTCGAGCAGAAGCGGCAGAAGATCGTCGCGATGGAAGAGACCAAGCAGAAGCAGTACACGCCCGGCAGCCAAGAGTATTCCAAGATGGACGACGATATCGCCAAGGCGAAGG
>JBCCQL010000517.1:0-2312 GCA_039024355.1 Planctomycetota bacterium | reverse complement strand
TCGGGTCTTCGCCTGAGCCGTTGATCGATAGCGGCTCGTACACCCCGTCGTCGTCCTGGTCGTGGTAGACGAAGCCTGACAGGCTGGCGCCGAGGTGCTCGCAGAAGTCGTAGTCCACGGCGTCCTGGTCCGAGCCGATCTGGATGCCGGTGATCAGGTCGTCCGCCACAACGCCGCCGGCGTCGCCCGCCCGCTCGCCGCCGTCGAAGAGCTGCTGCCCCGCGAATTGCGTCGGCTGGACCTGCCGCACCTGGTACTCGCCCGGCGGCAGGCCGGCGAAGCTGTACCGGCCCTGGGCGTCGGTCGTGGTGGTGGCGACGGGCGTGCCGTCGGCGGCCAGCAGCTCGATCACCACGCCGGCCAGAGGCGTGTCCGGGTTGTCGAAGTCGCAGTCCGCGTCGTCCGACACGTGTACACGGCCCGAGATGCTGCCCACGAGCAGCTCGCCGAAGTTGTAGTCCGTGGCCCGGTCGCCGTACTCCAGCACGGCGCCCAGGATGACGTCGTTGCCGGCGGCGCCGCCGTTGCTGCCGGCCGTGTCTTTGCCGTCCAGGTACGGGCTGGGCTGCGCGGCCTCACGCACGCCGTACGTGCCGGGCGCGAGGTTCACGAACTCGTAGTAGCCTTGGGCGTCGGTCAGCGTGGTGACGCCGGTCGGCTGGCCGGCGGCGTCCAGCAGCTCGATCGGCACGCCGGCGATCCGCTCCTCGCCGGCGTCCAGCAGGCCGTCGTCGCTGCGGTCGTGGTAGACGTGGCCGGAGATGCTGGCCAGCGGCAGCAGCGGGGCGTGGGCCACGGCGCCGGCGGTGCGGTCGCTCTTGTCGTCGTCGGCCTCGTAGCGGTCGTCGGGCAGCGAGAGCTGCAGGCCCGTGGCCGCCTCGCCCGTGTCGCGTCGGCCGTCGAAGAAGTCGTAGTACAGGGCGCCCAGCGTCAGGCCCTCGAAGCCCTCGGCGGTGAAGCTGCCGGCGATCGAGCTGAACTCGAACTCGGCGCCCTCGACCAACGAGTTGGCGGTCGGCTCGTTGGTGACGGGGTTGATCGCCTGGAACTCGTCGACGTCGATCGAGAAGACGAGCGTCTCGCCCGCCTCGAACCCGACAAAGTCGAACACGATGGTCGTGCCGCCGTCGACGACCGTAACCGAGGTGACCTCGAACCCGTCGGCGCCCACGATCGAGAGCGGCACGGAGCCGAAGTCGTCGCCCAGGCCGCCCGGCGCGGTGTCGAAGAAGACGTCGCCGATCGACAGCCCGTCGCCCGCCTTGTCGCCCGAGATCACCAGCGTGTCGAGCGTCGTGCCGGCGGGGCCGCCCTCGAACGACACCTGGATGGTGTCCGCCTCGCTGTCGTCGCCCGTGGCCTCCTCGAAGTAGACCGAGCCCAGCAGCACCTCGTCGGGCACGAGGCCGTCGGCGGCCAGCAGCTGCCGTTGCTCGAGCTGCTCCACCGCCGAGCGACGCGGCCCGGTGCGCGCGGCGCCGGGCCGGGCGGCTTGCTTCGCGGCCCCGCGGGGTGGCTTGGCTGCTGCGGGGCGGTTGGCGAACGAACGGAGCGAGCTGAAGAGTCCCACGAGTTTCCTCCTTGAAACCTCGTCGTTGAACGCCAGGCCAGACGTGCGGGGCGTGGCGGCTGTGTTCCTTGACCCGGGCGGCGGCGGTTAACCGGTTAACGCAGTCCGCCCCGCGTGGCCGCGGCGGCGGCTTTGGCAGGCGGGGCGGCCAGGTCCCACACCCGCACGGTGGTGTCGTAGCTGCCCGAGGCCAGCCGCCGGCCGCTGGCGTCGCGCGCCAGGGCGGTCACCGCGCCGGTGTGGCCGACCAGCCGCTGGGCGACGGCGCCGGCGGCCACATCCCAGACGCGGATGGTGTTGTCCGCCCCGCCGCCGGCCAGGCGGTTGTTGTCCACAAACGCCAGGGCGCGGGTCTTGGCCCGCGGCGAGGGCAGCTCCGCCAGCAGCTCGCCGGTGGCGGCGTCCCACACCCGGATGTGCGGCCCGTCGCCCCCGGTGGCCACACGCTGGCTGTCGGGCGAGAACGCCACGGCGTGCACCCGGCGTGTGGCGGCCGGCACGTCGGCGCCCTGCGAGCCAGAAATCAGATCCCACAGCCGCAGCCGCCCGTTGCGGCCCGCGGCCGCCACCCGCTTGCCGTCGGGCGAAACCGCCACGCAGCGGGTGTCCTCGCAGGGGCAAGCGAAGGTGCGGTCGAGCCCGCCGGTCGACAGGCTGTAGAGCCGCACCGCGTCGCGGAAGCCGACGGTCAGCAGCTGCTGCCCGTTGGGGTGGAAGGCGACCGACGTCAGCGGCCCGCGGG
>JBCCQL010000516.1:0-2324 GCA_039024355.1 Planctomycetota bacterium | reverse complement strand
GCAGTAGAGGTGCCCCACACCGGTGTCGGCCCTCGCCGCCCTCCATGCCGTGGCCCAGCAGGTTCAGCACCTCTTCGCGGACCTCGTCGAGCTTCAGGCCCAGGTTCATCAGCACCTGGGCTGCCACGCCCTCTTGTTCACGCAGCAGGCCCAGCAAGATGTGCTCGGTGCCCACGGAGTTGTGGTTGAGGTTGCGGGCCTCCTCCATCGAGTACTCGATGACCTTCTTCGCACGCGGCGTCTGCGGCAGCTTGCCCATGGTGACCATGTCGGGCCCGCTCTGCACCAGCTTCTCGACCTCGAGCCGGATCTTGCGTAGATCGACGTCCAGGTTCTTCAGCACGTTGGCCGCGACGCCCGAACCCTCTTTGATGAGGCCCAGCAGCACGTGCTCGGTGCCGATGTACTCGTGGTTGAAGCGCTGGGCCTCTTGGTTGGCCAGCTGCATCACTTTGCGGGCGCGGTCGGTGAAGCGTTCGTACATGCCGTGCTCTCCGTGGTGTCCGGCCGGAAGGCGAATTCCAGTCGGCGGGTTGGGCGTTGCTCTGTCGGTGGCTCTGTCGGTGGCTCTGTCGGTGGGCTTTCCGGGGGAACTTTTTGGCGGCCCCCGTCGGCGTATCGACCGCTGTTCGCGGTTGGCGACCCGGTTTTTATCCCGGAGCGGCTCTCTGTGCAGCTGCGATGAAGTTTAGGGTGCGTCTCAGCAATCAGCTACCGGACGCTCACGCGGCTCGCCGGTGGGGAATGGAAACGGCGGACTCGGTGGTCGTCGGCTCGGTGGTCGGTGGAGTGGTGTCTCGCGTGCTTGGGGAAGCATTCTCCAACAGCCGTTTGAGCTCCGCCTCGATCTCTGGCAGCCACGCTGCGGCGTCGGCCCGCCTGGCCAAGTGTTGCATCTGGCGGGTTGCCGTTCGGGTGTCGCCTTTGGTGCGGTTGATGGTCGCCCGCAGCAGCATCGCTTCGACGTCGTTTCGGTCTTCGCGTAGTAGCTGCCGTACCGATTGCTCGGCCGCCGCCCAGTCGCCCCGCAGGTATTGGTGTTGAGCGGCGCGAAACAGGTTTGCTACCGTTGCCGCTCTGTCGTCCTCGTCCGAGGACGCTGCCGTACCGCTGCCCAATACGTGGGCCGCGTCACTTCCACCGCCGCCTTCTTGCTGGTCCGCTTTGCTCGATGGCGCCGGCCGGGCTTGCGTCGCTGCCCGGGAAGCTTGCCGCCGCAGCTCGCCGCGGGTTTCGATCAATGCGGCAAGCCAGACGAACCCCGTCACGGCCACGCACGCAACTGTAACACGCTCTGGGAGCCACTCGGGCCACACCGCGACCGCTACAACCGACAGATTCAGCAGAGCGGTGAATCCTATCGCTAGCGTCAAACCTGCCCAAGACCCCGCGTTCCACACATGTGCTAGCCCCGGCCACAGGTAGGCGGCCCAGTGGGTGCGGCGTTGGCGGGGCGGGTTAGGCAACGGGGCGCCTCGTTTTCGCTCGCGGCACTACAAAGCTACGGGCAAGAGAGCAAATCACGGGCGCACACCCGCGTCCACATGAAACTGCCGCCGCCCGCCACTGCCTCGCCCTGCGACAAGTCATTCGCCGACAACGCTTTAGGGCCGCCAGGAATCGCAAGAACACCTTGAAGATGCGTGCCACCCGCGTGTTGCTCGCCGCAGGTGTTGGCAGACGCACCTAGCGCCGCCTGCCAGTACGGCGGGCTACGCAGCAAACCTTGGCCCGCGGAAAGTAGCCGCATCGGCCTTGGTCGGCGAGGTCGGTTCGACGCCAGCCAACGGCAAACGAGGCCATCGTAAAGCCGTAAAGCTTGGACACACGATCGCAGCGTCTAGCCGCAGCGTACAAGGCCGACCGGATGCCGCGTTTGAGCGGATCGCAAGCAATTCACCAACCGACTCGCCCCCAGATCGAAGCCGCCGTGCAATATTCCAACCGCCTGATGCTGACCACCATCTCGGCCGTGCTGCTGGGATTCTGCCTGTCGTTGCTGCTAGAGCTCACCATGGCGCAGGCGATCCTGGCGGCAACGCCCGTGGTGCTGCTGCTCGGCAGCATGTTTACGCTGTACTACCTGGCACGCAGCGGCACGGAGGTAGACGCCCAGAGCCAGCTCAAAGCGCTGCTGCTGGTAGAGTTCGTGATTGTGCCGCTGGGGGCCGCGGCGGCGTTGGTCGCCTTCTTCTGGGTGCGGGCCAACGAGCAGGGGCCGCTCCTCTGACTTCGTCCTGGAACCCGGCCGCGTGTTCTAAAACTCGGCTCGCAACCACGCCTTGAGCGACTCGCCCGTCAACCGCGTGCTCGATGCGTCGCTC
>JBCCQL010000515.1:0-2330 GCA_039024355.1 Planctomycetota bacterium | reverse complement strand
TCCTGCCACCGCCCGACGCACTCCGCAACTTCCACCTCCCCACCACCTCCGCCGACGCAGCCCTCCAAACCCTTCAAGCAGCACTGCCCAAATCCTGGAATCACACCTGGCTGCCCAGCGGGATTCATCGCGTTGAGCTTCACAAGCCGCTCGGCTCGGACGGACCGATCCGAGCCACGGCCATACTTCGGCCAAACGAAGGCACACGATCCGGCGCCGAGCTATCGCACGACGCACCAGAAACGCTGACGGCCGACGTGCAGATCTGCGACAGCGGTGGAGCGCTCGCAGCGCGGTTCGTTGGCGTGCAGCTCACGCGCCTGGCAAACACACGGAAGCCGGCGGCCGCACGAGACGCCGCCGCCGCCGCCGCGCCGCCCGATACTCTGCAGCAATCCCCCGCCGACGGGCTTTCCCTTGCGACGCTTGCGGCCGCTCAGCCTGATGAGCGTCGCGGGCTGCTGCTCGCTCACGTGCAACGGCGTTTGGCGGTCGTCATGGATATGGCGGTCGAAGAGCTTGCCCCGACGCAGCCGCTGGACACGCTTGGGCTGGATTCGCTCATGGCGTTCGAATTGCGGGACGACCTTGAGAAGAGCCTGGGCGTCAGCGTGGCGATGGACGTGTTCCTGCAGCGGATGACCTTGGAGGGTCTGGCCGATGTCCTGTGCAGCCAGGTCGCGGAGCAGGCGGGGCCAGGCGCCGGCGACGCGGCGGGCGCCGACGGAGTGTCGCGCGGCGGGCAAGGGGCCTGGATCGAAGGGGCGTTGTGAACCTGGACGACCTACAAGCCGAACTCGCCGAGCGTGGCTGTGTGCTCTGGGTCGAAGGGGAGATGCTGCGCTTCAAGGCGCCCGACGGTGCGTTGACGCCGCCGCTGATGTCGCAGCTCAGGCGTAACAAGCGGGCGCTGATCGAGCGGCTCCGTGGCGACGCCCAGCACGGTGGCGACGGGGCCAATCCGCCCGGCGGCAGCGGCGCCAATCCGCCCAGCGGCGACGTGGGGCCGACGCGGGAGCCGTCGTACGGCCAGCAGGCGATGTGGCTGCTGCACCAAGCGGTGCCGCTCAGCCCGGCGTACAACGTCGCGTCGGCGGTGCAGGTCCATGGGCCGATCGACTACGGCGCCGTCGAGCGGGTATGGCGGACGCTCCTCACGCGGCACGACTCGCTGCGGACCACCTTCCAGCTCCGCGGCGGGCGCCTCGCGGCGTGTGTGCAGCAGCAGCCAGCAACGGACGCCAAGCGGGTGCTGGTGCCGACCGAGGCTGGTCCGGCGGCGGGCCCGGCGGCTGTCGACGCTGAGCTCCGCCGGCTGGTCGATGCGAGCTACCGCGCGCCGTTCGATTTAACGGCCGGGCCGCTGGCGCGGCTGCGTCTGTTTTCTGTCGGCGAGACGCGGCACGTGCTGCTGCTCTCGATGCACCACATCGTGCTCGACGCGTGGTCGCTGTGGGTGCTGCACGACGAGTTCGGCGCCCTGTACAGACAGGAATCGCGCGGCGAGGTGGGGGTGCTGCTTGCTGCGGAGGCGTCGTACGGGGATTTCGTCCGGTGGCAGCAGGCGTTGCCGGACTCTGAGGCGGGCCGTAGCCAGTGGCAGAGCTGGCGTCAGCGGCTCGCCGGCTGTCCGGAGCCGGCCCGCCTGGTGTGGGACAGGCGGCGGCCCGCGGCGCGAGCGCAGCGGGGCGCCTCGCTGCACTTCCGCCTGCCCGCCGAGCTGTCCGGCCAGCTGCGGGAGCTCGGCCGGCAGCGTGGTGCGACGCCGTTCATGACGCTGCTGGCGGTGTTCCAAGCGTTGCTGCACCTGCATTCTGGCCAGCGTGATTTTGTGGTCGGCACCACCAGCTCCGGCCGGTCGGAGCCGCGGTTCGCCCGGCTGGTCGGCTACCTGGTGAATACGCTGCCGCTGCGGGCGAAGATCGAGCCCGGCTGCCGTTTCAGCGGCCTGCTCGAGCAGACGCGGGGGGAAGTCATCGCCGCGATCGGCGCGCAGGACTTCCCGTTCCCGCTGACCGTGCAGCGGCTCAACCCGCCGCGTGAGTCGGGCGCCCTGCCGCTGTGCCGCGTGATGTTCGGCCTGCAGAAGCCGCACGATTTTTCGGAGGCGATGATCGCCCTGGACGACGCCAGCCGCTCGATCGATTGGGGCGGGCTGCGGGCTTCGACCTACGAGCTGGACCAGCAAGAGGGGCAGTTCGACCTGACGCTGGAGATGTACGAGACCAGCACCACGTTCCTGGGCATCTTGAAGTACGACACCGCGCTGCTCGACCGCGAGACAGCCCAGCTGCTGGCGGCCCGCTACCGCCGGCTGGCGGAGCTCGTCG
>JBCCQL010000514.1:0-2333 GCA_039024355.1 Planctomycetota bacterium | reverse complement strand
GTTGACGATCAGCACGCGTGCCCTGGCGGCGAAGCCGTACCACTCGCCCTCCGGCGACCGGGCGTCCGCCGGGTACTCGCCGGCCCGCGGCGAGGCGTACGCACGCAGGAGCCCCTCGCCGGCCAGCCGCTCGGTGTGCAACGCCTCGTTGTTCCAGAAGAGGTCGCAGCGTGGGCGGGCACGCTCGGCGCGGATCGCCTCGGCCAGGCCAACCGTCTTGGTCGATTCCGTGTCGTACTTCGGCAGGACCTCGATGCCCGTCTCGCGCGTGAACGCGGCGAACAGCGGCTTGGAGAAGTCTTCGTCAAGCGCCGTGTACACCACCACCTGCTGCGGCTGCTGGCTGCAACCCGCCACCATCAGCACGGCCGCGGCGCGTAGCAACCAAGCCGCGGGGTGCTGCCCCAGGCTGCGGCGCCGAGGGCGGCTGCGCTCGGTTGTTTGGTTTGTGTTGGCGGTTGTCGGCATGCTAAACTCCGCGGCGGTAGGGCGGCTCGGAGGTATCGCCAGAGCGTGACGGCCCGTCTTGTTGAAAGCGGCGGCTGATGAAGATTGTGCTCCTCGGCGCCGGCGGCTACCACCCCAACTCCCGCCGGCACACCGCCTGCGTGATGCTGCCGGAGCTTGGCGTCGTGTTCGACGCCGGCACCGGCGCCTTCCGCATCCCCCAGCACTTGGCGACCGACCGGCTGGACATCTTTCTCAGCCACACGCACCTCGACCACGTGTTCGGCCTCACGTCGCTCATCGGCCTGTTCGAGGGCGACGACGCTGCCCGGCTGACCGTGCACGGCGAGCCCGCCAAGCTCGACACGGTCCGCGACCACCTCTTTTCGCCGCTGCTGTTCCCGGTGGAGCCCAACTTCACCACCAAGCCCTTGCAGCCGACGGTGGAAGTGGCCGGCGCGCGGATTACCAGCTTCCCTTTGGTGGGCCACCCGGGCGGCACCATCGGCTTCCGGCTAGACATGCCGGGCCCGGGCGGCGGCAAGTCGATGGCCTACGTCACCGACACCATCGCCGACCCAGAGGCCGCCTACGTTGAACGCCTGAGCGGCGTCGACCTGCTGATCCACGAGGCGTACTTCGATGAAGACCGGCGGGACTTCGCCAACCTGACCGGCCACAGCTGCCTGCCGGACGTGGTCGACATCGCCGCGACGGCCGGCGTGAAGCGTCTGGTGCTGGTGCACATGAACCCGCGTGAAGACCGGCCTGAGCCGCTCGACCTGACCGAGGCACGCCGCCGCATCCCCGCCATCACGCTGGGCAACGACGGGGACTCGTTCGAACTATAGCCGCAATGCAAAACGCGCGGCTCACGACAGGCCTAGCCACGCCGCAGCCGTTTGATGAGCTTCTCTAGCCGGTTGCGGTAGCTGAAGTGCTCTACTTCGAGCGCATGGCGTGGCGTGGCGAGGTACCGAATGCGCGAAGCGGGCTCGCCAGCCCGGCGCCGCTTCTCCGCACGGAACCAGTCGGCCGCGGCGGACCGCCGATCGATGCCCCGCAGGTACTCTGCGATCAGCTGCGCCTGACGGTCGACAAGGCCGAACTGCCCGCTGTCGGGCTGGATGAGACCGGCGAAGAACAGGTCGTCGCAATCCGGGTGAAAGACGTTGAGGAACAGCCGCGGCCGCCCGTCTCGCCACTCGAGTTCCGGCTCTGGCAGGAATGGCATGCTGACGTTGAAGCCCGTCGCGCAGATGATCACGTCGACCTCGTCTTCCGACCCGTCGACGAAGCGGACGCCCTGGCCACTCAGCCCGGCGACTTCGGGCCGGATGGCGACGCCGCCGTGGCCCAGGTGGTAGACCAGCTGCGAGTTGATCACCGGGTGGGTCTCGAACAGCCGGTGGTCCGGCCGCGGCAGCCCGAGCCACGGCGGGTGGCCCAGCAAGAAGAAGCTGGCCGATCGGGCGAGCGCCCGGCGTAGCCACAGCGGCACACGCCACCGCAGCATGCGTTCGCCGCAGACGTCGATCGGCGTGCCGTGGAAGAACTTGGGCAAGAAGTGGTAGCCGCGCCGCAGGCTCAGCAGCGTGCGATCGGCATTCTGCGCGGCTTCGACCGCGATGTCGCACCCGGAGTTCCCGCCGCCGATCACCAGCACCCGCTTGCCGGCGAGCACGTCGGGCGTCTTGTACTCGGACGAGTGCATCAGCCGGCCGGCGAAACTCCCCGGCAGGTTGGGCCAGCGTGGGTCCCAGTTGTGCCCGTTGGCGACGACCAATCGCGTGTAGCTGCGGGTTTCGCCATGGTCTAGCTCAACATCCCACCCGCCGCCGCCGCGGCGCCGAACCTCCGACACCCCGGCGCCGTACCGAATGTGG
>JBCCQL010000513.1:0-2358 GCA_039024355.1 Planctomycetota bacterium | reverse complement strand
GGCCCGTGGAGCTACCTGGAGTTCTTGCGCGACGTCGGCAAGAACTTCCCGGTGAGCGTCATGCTGGGCAAGGACTCGGTGAAGAGCCGCCTCGGTTCGGACGCCGGCATGAGCTACACGGAGTTCAGCTACATGCTGCTGCAGGCGTACGACTTCGTCCACCTGCACCAGACGCACGGCTGCGAGCTGCAGGCCGGCGGCAGCGACCAGTGGGGCAACATCACCGCCGGGATCGACCTGGGCCGGCGGATGCACGGCGCCGAGCTGCGGGGCGTCACCTGGCCGCTGCTGACCAAGAGCGACGGCACGAAGATGGGCAAGACCGAGAGCGGCGCCGTGTGGCTGGCCGCCGACCGCACCAGCCCGTACGCCTTCTACCAGTACTGGAAGCAGGTCGACGACGCCGACGTCGGCGGCTGCCTGCGGATGCTCACGGAGCTTGGGCAGGAAGAGATCGACGCGCTCGACGCGTCCCGCGGCGCCAACGCCGCCAAGCGGGACAGCCAAACCCGGCTGGCCGAAGAACTCACCCGGCTGGTGCACGGCCAGGAGGGCCTAGCCGTCGCGGAGCGGGCGACGCAGATCTTCTTCGGCGCCGAGGTGCAGGACCTCGACGACGCGCAGCTGCGGGCGATCTTCGCCGACGTGCCCAGCCGCGAGCTGCCGGCCGGTCGGCTGGCCGACGGGACGCTCTCGGTTGTTGACGCGTTGGTGGAGTCGGGCCTGGCCAAGTCCAGGAGCGAGGCCCGCCGCACGGTGCAGAGCGGCGGCGCGTACGTCAACAACCGCCGGGTGAGCGACGCCGCCGCGGTGCTCACCTCGGCTGACCTCGCCAGCCAAAGCGTGATGGTGCTGCGTTCGGGCAAGCGCAAGTATGCGTTGCTGCGGTTCGACGGCTGATGGGGCCGATCGCCCGGGCGGCGATCAGCGATGCTTGCCACGCTTTTGGCGGGAATTTATAGTGCCAGCAGGCGGTGCCTAGCGGGCTGATGCGGCGGTGAACGGGTGCGAACCGTCTCGGCAGCGACGCCGTAGCAAGGTCACGCGGCCCGGGCGGGTCCGGCCCTCGTAACCTTCGGGCACCCGAGCGACGGAACGAATTTCTACCTGGCAACCAACCGCCGCGGCGGCAGCGTAACGCCCAGGGCTCTCTTCGAGGCGTGTGCATGTCTAGCGAGACCGTGATCGAAACACGGGCGTTGACCAAGGTCTACCGCGACTTCTGGGGCCGCGAAAAGGTGCGTGCCCTGAAGGCGCTCGACCTTGAAGTCCGCAAGGGCGAGATCTTCGGCCTGCTGGGGCCCAACGGCTCGGGCAAGACCACCACCATCAAGCTGCTACTGGGCCTGCTCTTCCCGACCGAGGGCCAGGCCCTGGTGCTGGGCAAAGACGCCAGCGACGTCGGCAAGAACGAACGCGTGGGCTACCTGCCCGAGGAGTCCTACCTCTACCGCTTCCTCAACGCCGAGGAGACGCTCGACTTCTACGGCCGGCTGTTCAAGATCCCGACGCACGTCCGCAAGGAGCGGATCGACAAACTGATCGACATGGTCAAGATCGGCCGGGCCCGCAAGCGGCAGCTGCGCGAGTACTCCAAGGGCATGACCCGGCGGATCGGGCTGGCACAGGCCCTCATCAACGAGCCGGACCTGATCCTGCTCGACGAGCCGACCAGCGGCCTCGACCCCATCGGCACGCGCGAGATGAAGGACATGATCCTCGGCCTGCGTGACCAGGGCAAAACCGTGGTCATGTGCAGCCACCTGCTGGCCGACGTGCAGGACGTGTGCGACCGGATTGCGATCCTCCACCAGGGCGAGCTCAAGGAGTCCGGCCGGGTCGATACGCTGCTGAAGGTCGAGGACACGACGCAGATCCAGGCCCGCGGCCTGAGCCAGGCGTGCAAGGACGAGCTGCGTAGCGTCATCGAGCGGCACCAGGGCGAGCTGCTGGAGATGGACAACCCGACGACGACGCTCGAGGACCTCTTCCTGTCGATTGTCCGCGACAGCGAGGCGCGGCCCGGGCGGCGGATTGTGGGGGCGTCGGCAGAGCCGGGGGGCGGCAGCGGCCAGCCACCGGTAAACGGGGCGGGCGGAGCGCAGCCGACCCCGGCAGCCGCCGCCGCGGCGCCCGACTCTGGCGGCGACTGACTAACGCGGCCTTCGCCGCGCTTTCGTCGAGGGGCGCCCGGCGTGCAGGCCGCACAATCCACGGCGCCACGCGCCCCAGACACACTAGCAACCGCTACCGCACTTTCATGGTCGTAGAGAACGAGGTTTCGTCCTTCTCGGGCTGGCTGCTCCGCGGCGACGAAACCTACTGGCCTGCGCTCGTACAGTTTGGCCTCACGTTCGC
>JBCCQL010000512.1:0-2376 GCA_039024355.1 Planctomycetota bacterium | reverse complement strand
TCACCCCTCACCCTTCGTCCCTCACCCCTCGCCCCTCGCCCCTCACCCCAATGCGTATCGCTCTGTTCGGCGGCAGCTTCGACCCGGTTCACAACGGCCACCTCGCCGTAGCCGAGGCGTGCCTGGCCGCCGAGCGGGTCGATCGCGTCTGGTTTGTGCCCGCGGCCGTCCAGCCGCACAAGCCGCGCGGGCCGCGGGCGACCGACACGCAGCGTACCGCGATGCTGCGGCTTGCGGTCGCCGGCCGCCACGCCTGCGAGGTCTCGACGGTCGAGATCGACCGCGGAGGCGCCAGCTACACGGCCGACACGCTGGAGCAGCTGCACGCTGCCCACCCCGCGCACGAATGGCGCCTGCTGATGGGGGCCGACACGCTGCGGGACCTGCCCAACTGGCGGCGGCCGGGCGCCATCCTCTGCATGGCGGCGCCGCTGGTGGTGCACCGCCCGGGCGAGCCGGCGCCCGACTTCTCGCCGCTGGCGCCGCTGGTCGCAGCCCTCGGCAGCGGCGCCGCGATCCCCAATGCGGACACCAGTGCGGACCCCAACGCAGCGTACGCCATCGTCGACATGCCGCCGCACGACATCAGCAGCAGCCAAGTGCGGCGGCGTGTGGCCGCGGGCGAATCGATCGCGGGACTCGTGCCGCCGGCGGTCGAACGCTACATCCGCGAGCACGGCGTGTACCGCTGAGTCGCCACCGACCGGTGGCGTTGCTGGCGGCGGCAGGCACGCGGCCCTGTTTTTCTGCTGCGGCTAGAGTCTGCCCGGCGGCGGCGACGATACGCCTTTGTACGGCCCTCGGTCAGCACTAACGCGTGTTGCGGCAACGCGTTAAGCCCTCCGCATTGGTCAAACCACCCGGAGGGCGCAAGCGACGCCCGCCGGCGTAAGCGTGGCAAGCTGCGGCGGGCCTTCGGGCCGCCCCGGTTGCGAGGGCCAGCCGCCGGGCTGCCGCCGGGCTGCCGCCGAGTACGCCTCACCCCTCCTCAGAAACCGGAGCGACGATGCACGACGGCCCGGCGAGCTCGGCCCCCACCTCACCAGCCACCCCGGCGCCGCCGGCCGCTGCGTCGCCCGACGCCACGCTGCGGGGCGAGGTCGATCGGCTGAAGGCCGAGCTGCACGCCGCGCGGCAGATGGCGTCGCTCGGCGAGCTGGCCAGCACCACGACGCACGAGTTCAACAACGCGCTGACCACCATCCTGAACTACGCCAAGATGGGGCTCCGCCACACGGACGACGCCACCCGCACGCGGGCGCTCGAAAAGATCCTGTCCGCCGGGCAGCGGGCGGCGACCATCACCAACAGCGTGCTGGGCATGGCCCGCAACCGCAGCCAGAACCCGGCGCCGACGAACCTGGGCGCGCTCGTTTCTGAGGCGGTGGTCTTGCTCGAACGCGAGATGCACAAGCACCGCGTGCAGGTCGAGACCGCCATCGACCCCGCGCCGCGGGCGTGGGCCGTGGCCGGGCAGATCCAGCAGGTGCTGATCAACCTGCTCACCAACGCACGCCAGGCGATGCCGCAGGGCGGCCGCGTCGCCATCCGACTGCGAGAAGACCCCGCCACAGGAACCGTCGACCTGACGGTGCAGGACAACGGCCCCGGCATCCCGCCCGAGGCGCTGCCAAAGATCTTCCAGCCCGGCTACAGCACCAAGGCGGGGCCCGACGCCACGGGCAAGGGTGGCGCGGGCGTCGGCCTGGCGGCGTGCCGAGAGATCATCGAGGAGCACGGCGGGAAGATCCGCGTCGAGAGCGCGGTGGGCCGGGGCGCCGCCTTCACGCTCAAGCTGCCCATCGCCGCGGCGGCGAAAACGCAGGCCGCCGGCGCGGCGCCGGTCAAGCTCGGCGTGCCCACCACACCGGCCGCCAAGACCGCTTGAGGCACGCCGGCGCAGCACGATTTGTGTTGGTGTGGCGTTTGCCCACCACGGCCGTCGAATCAGAAGACGGGGCGCCTCAGAAGACGGGCCGCGGCGCCGATGGGGCGGCCGGCGCCGCCAGCCGCTCGCGGATCCGCCGCAGCATCTCTTGCTCCAGCGGCTCGTCGCGCCCGAGGTCGATCCACCCGGCCGAGTACGCCGCCGGGCGATTGGTCGCCTGCCGCTCGGTGGGCAGCCCGCCGCCGGTCAGCAGCACCGCGGCGCCGCTGCTGGCGCCCTCGGGCCGCGGCAGGTCTTCCAGCTGCTTGGCCACGGTCACCCGGATGGCGTAGCCGCCGGCCGTCGGCTGCACGCCCACCAGCGCCCGCCGGCGGATGCTCTGCAGCGTGCTCTGCCAGCGGTTGAACGACCCCACCGAGTCGTTCCGCTGCGGTTCAAGGACGGTCGCGCCCACCTGGAAGGGCGTCTCGATGAAGCCCTCGGTCAGC
>JBCCQL010000511.1:0-2398 GCA_039024355.1 Planctomycetota bacterium | reverse complement strand
TCGCCCAGCGGTTGGCGGAGCTGCTCGGCGATTAAGGCGATTCACCACGCAGCGTGGCGGGGTCCAGAAGCTGAAACGTCACCCCGGCGGGCGGCGCCACGCACGCCAGGGCCGCCGCGCAGCCCGGCGCCCCGGCGATGGGCTGCAGCCAGCAGCGGGCGATGCCCAGCGCGTTCTCCTCCGGCAGCAGCACCTCGCCCACCCGGCCCGCCGCGGCGGGGGTCTCGAACGCCGTGAGCGGCAGCGTCAGGCCCGAGCCCAAGAGCTTGATCACCGCCTCTTTGGCCGACCACAGGTCGAAGAACCGCGTCGTGCGGTCCGCCCCGTCCAGGGCGAGGCACGCCCGCGCCTCGGCCGGCGTGAAGTGCCGCGTGGCGATCGCCTCGGCGTTGCGGCAGGGCCGGTGGGCCTCGACGTCGATGCCCAGCGCACCGGCGCCAATCGCCACGGCCGCCACGGCCAGGTCGCCCGTGTGCGAGGCGTTGAACGCGACACTCGGCCGGAGGCCTTCAACGCAGGGCTTGCCGTGGGGGCCGTACTCGAAGGCGACGCCGCCCGGCGCCGTGCCCGTCGCGGCGCCCAGCAGCACCCGCAGCCCGGCGCGGCCCTGGACGAAGCGGCGGCGGTGCTTGGCGAACTTCAGCCGGCCGGCCCGCTGGAGTTCGTCCGCCGCTAGCACGGCCGTGGCCGCGGCCGAGGGTTCTTCCCGCAGGCTCCACGCCCACACCTGCACGTGGCCGGGGCGGTGGCTCGGCGCCGCGTCCGCCGGGCGCCTCACCGGCCAGTCCGGCAGCAGCGGCCCCTCGTTGGGCGGTTGCTGCGGCGGAGCGGGCGTGTTTGGTGGCTCTGGCATTCGGGGGCACGGGCACGGTGCGGGCGCCGGATTTGGCGGCGGTGCGCCCTGCAGCGGGTAGGCATGCGAGAAACGTTGGCCGCCGCACGCACCGCGGCGGCTCAGGCCTGTCACGCCCCGCCCATTCTGCCTAAAATCGCCGCCGCAACGCAGCCAAACATCGGCGCCCGGCGGGCGATGCGGGAAAACCGCGTGGCGAGGGCGCTTGCCCAGCCGATCCGCACCGCCGCCGGCCCCAACCTTGATACGCAGCCGTGACACCGTCCACAAGCACCGCCGCCGACCACGCAGCGCGTGGCACGCAGCCCGCTGAGCAGCGTGCCGCGTGCCGCACGATGACGGAGCTGCTCACCCGGCAGGCCGACCGTTACGCCGGCGCCACGGCGTACCGCTTCCTCGCCGAGGACGCGGCCGAGTCGACCCTGACGTTCGACCAGCTGCACCGGCGGGCGCTGGCCGTGGGCGAGCGGCTCTCCCGCGAGCTGGCGCCGGGCGACCGGGCGCTGCTGGTCTACCCGCCGGGCCTGGAGTTCATCGCGGCGTTCTTCGGCTGCCTGTACGCGGGCGTGGTGGCGGTGCCGGCCACGTACCCCAAGCCACGCCGGCCGCTGCCCCGCATGAGCCGCATCGCCGCCGACAGCGGCGCGGCGGTCGCCCTCACCACGCGGCAGACGCTCACGGCGCTCGACCTATCCCAGCAGGACGACGCGGCCCGCGGGCTGGCCTGGCTGGACACCGACGGCCTGGCCGACCCGCCGGAGGGCTACCGCCCGCACGCCGCCCAGGCCGGGGACCTGGCGTTCCTGCAGTACACGTCGGGCTCGACCAGCGAGCCCAAGGGCGTCATGGTCACGCACGGCAACCTGCTGGCGAATCTCGAAGCGATCCGCGGGTCGTTCGGCCTGCCGGAGGCGCCCGCTGCGGGGCGGTCCAACTGCGGCGTCTTCTGGCTGCCCGCCTACCACGACATGGGCCTCATAGGCGGCGTGCTCACGCCGCTGTACGTCGGCGGGCCCAGCGTGCTGATGCCGCCCACGGCGTTCCTCAAGCGTCCGCTCGGCTGGCTCCAGGCAATCGACCGCTACCGGGCCACCATCAGCGGCGCACCGGACTTCGCCTACCGCCTGTGCGTAGACCGGACCACCGACGCCGACCGGGCGGGGCTCGACCTGTCGAGCTGGCGGCTGGCGTTCTGCGGCGCCGAGCCCATCCACGCCGCGACGCTGACCGCCTTCGCCGAGGCGATGGAGCCGGCCGGCTTCAGCTCCCGGGCGTTCTACCCTTGCTACGGCCTGGCCGAGGCGACGCTGCTGGCCGCCGGGCCCGACAGCGAAGACCCGCCCACGCTGCTGGCTGTAGACCGCGCGGCGCTCGGCCGAAGCCACGCCGTGGCGGCCACGGGCGTGGAGGCGGCGCAAGAACTGGTGGGCTGCGGCCGGGCGCCGGCGGGGCACACCGTGCTGATCGCCGAGGCCGCCAGCAGCGGCGCCGGCACCAGGGGCGCCACTTGCAGCGATGAAGGGGCCGCCGGCGATCCGCTGCCGC
>JBCCQL010000510.1:0-2416 GCA_039024355.1 Planctomycetota bacterium | reverse complement strand
CCTCGCTTGGCAATTGCCCCTGCACAACGTGAGCGGCCCCGCCCGGCGTCGCCAGCCGGAAGCCTGGGCGTGGCGCGCCGAAAAACCGTTGTGGCGGGAGAGCCACGCCGCGCGACCACGGACCCGCGCTTGCCGGCCCGGCACTGGTTCGTGCCGCGGGCCGCGATGGTTTTTGCGTGCTGCGTGATCGTGCTCGGCTGGACGTCAACTGCCCGGGCCGTAGAGCCAGCCGGAGCCGCGGGCGGCGACGCGTTCGCCCAGTCGCTGCAGCCGTTCTTCGCCGCGTACTGCCTTGACTGCCACACCGGCGATTCGGCCGAGTCCGGCATCGACCTCAGCCGCGTGGTGACCGCTACCCAGGCGCGGGCGTCGCGTGGACGCTGGAACCAGATCGGCGGCCTGATCCGGCTGCACGCCATGCCGCCGGCCGATTACGAGCCTCAGCCCACCGCCGAGGAGCGGCGGGCCGCCTTCGAGTTGATCGACCAAGCGGTGAACCAGGTGGACTGCCAAGCGGATCCTACGCCGCGGCACGTCACGATCCGCCGGCTGAATACCGTCGAGTACGACAACACGGTGCGTGACCTGCTGGCGATCGACTTCGTGCCGTCGCAGCTGGTGGGCCTGCCGTCGGATGACGTGGGCAACGGCTTCGACAACCAAGGCGAGGTGCTCACGGTCTCGCCGCTGCTGCTCGAAAAGTACCTGGACGCCGCCGAGCAGATCACCGCCCGGGCGATCGTTGAAGACGCCGACACACTCCGCCGCCAAACCGAGGCGGGCGGCCGGCTGCTGCTGGGTCAGTCGCTCGAGCGGTCGCTGCTGTTCGCCGACGGGCGGTACCAGCTGCACGCCGACATGCGGTTCACAGCCCGCGGCCAAGGCCACAAAGCAGAGGTCCAGCTGCTGGTCGACGGCGGTGTTGTCGCCACGGTGCGTGTTGGGCACAAGCAGAAGCGCTTCTCGGCGCCGCTGGACGTGCGTGCCGGCCAGCACCGGGTGGGCGTGCGGTTCCGTTCCGACCCGAAGCACGACCCCGCCGGCGGCCGGCGTGGGAAGCTCTTCGTCGAGTCGCTGCAGATCGTGGGGCCCCGCGACGCGGCGCCGCCGTACCCGCGGTCGCACCGCCAGCTCTTTGTCGCCACGCCGGGAGAAGGCGTCACCGCCGCCCAAGCGGCGACGCAGGTGTTTGAGCGGTTGTTGCCCCGCGCGTACCGGCGGCCGGTCACCGCAGACGAGGTGCAGCAGATCGTGCGGCTGGTTGAGTCGGCCATGGCCGATGGCCTCCGCTTCGAGGCGGCCGTGGCCATCGGCGTGCAGGCGACGCTGGCCTCGCCCCACTTCCTGTTCCGGGTCGAGCCGGGCGTCGCCGCCGGTCCGGGCGCTAGCAACGAAACAGCCGGCCGCACGCCCGCTGGCGGCGGCGGCAAGCCCGGCCCACGCCCGCTCACCGGCCACGAGCTGGCAACGCGGCTGTCGTACTTCTTGTGGGCGACGATGCCCGACGACCGGCTGTTCCGCCTCGCCGACTCCGGCCAGCTCACCGGCGAACGCACGCTACGCCAGCAGGCAATCCGCATGCTGCGAGAGCCCGGCGCCGAGACGCTCATCACCCGCTTCTTCGGCCAGTGGCTGGGCCTCACAGGCCTGGAACAGGTCTCGCCGGACCCCGAGAAGTTCCCGCTGTGGAACGGCCGCCTGCGTGAGGCGATCCGCCAAGAAACGCTCCGCCTGTGCCGCGACGTGCTGCGGGACGACCGCAGCCTGATGCACCTGTTCGACGCAGACTACACCTACATCAACCCGCGGCTGGCGGAGCTGTACGGCGTGAGCTTCCTGGGCCAAGACCCGGGCGAGCTGTACCTGGCCGGCCCGGGCCAACCCAGCCGGGCGAAGCGGCGCAAGCGGTCGACCCGCGACGGCCGGTACCGGCTCGAAGACCGCTGGGTGCGCGTCCGCACGGGCGAGGGCCGGCGTGGCGTGGCGACGCACGCCTCGGTGCTGGCGCTGACGTCGAACCCCTCTTCCAGCAGCCCGGTCAAGCGTGGCCGGTGGGTGCTAGACGTCGTGCTAGGCGATTCGCCCCCGCCGGCCCCGCCGACCGTGCCCAGCCTCGAAGAGACCGCCGGCGACGCCTCGCACCTGTCGCTCCGCGAGCAGCTGGCGATCCACCGCACCAGCCCCAGCTGCGCGGGCTGCCACAAGCAGATGGACCCCATCGGCCTGGGCCTCGAAAACTTCGACGCGATCGGCCGCTGGCGGACCGAGGCCGGCGGCCGGCCGGTCGATCCCTCGGGCGAGCTGAACGGCCTTGCGTTTGCCGGCCCGGGCGAGCTGCTCGCCATCGTCCGCCGACGCGAGGCCGACATCGCCACCAACTTTGTGGAGCGGCTGATGACGTACGCCCTGGGCCGTG
>JBCCQL010000509.1:0-2418 GCA_039024355.1 Planctomycetota bacterium | reverse complement strand
GTGCCCACCAGCACATCACGGGCACCGCTGTAGCGATCCCATCGCAGCGGACGCGTGTCTTCGCGCGGGCCTCGGCGGCGGCCTTCTCGGCGAGCGTCTTCCCCTGGCCGATCTCCTGCTGGGCGAACCGCGTGATGAATTCGCCCACCGACTTAGGCAGATCGTTGAGCTCCTCTGGGTCGAAGTCGAAGACCCCATCCAGCGTGTCCTGGAAGATGCCGGTCAGCTCGGCGAGCGACTTCTCGATGCCGTGCAGCATCTGATACGGCGAAACCTCCGGCTCGGCGGGCTCGCCGGTCGCCTGCGCACTTGGCGCCCCGCCGCTTGCCGGCGGCGGCTGGCCGGCAAGCCTCTGCCGCTCGGCCACGGCGCTGACCTTCATCGCCAGCACGGCGTAGTCCACCGGCTTGCAGATCACGTCGCTCACGCCACGCCGCAGCAGGTCGCGTACCAGCCGCGGCTCGGCCAGCCCGGTCAGCACCACCACATGGGGCGGGTCCGGACGCGACAGCAGCTCTACCGCCAGGGCGTGGCCGTGGCGGCGTGGCATGCGGATATCGGTCAGCACCACGTGGTAGTCGTTCGCCCCGCACAGCTCCAGAGCCTCTTGGCCGTCGGCGGCCGTGTCGCAGTCGAAGCGGCAGCGTGCCAGCGCGCGGCTGGTCAGGTCACGGACCTGTGGCTCATCGTCAACTACCAGGGCACGCAGCACGGCGGGATGCACTCGCGGCGGGAGGGGAGGTTCAACAGGCTAAGGACGAATCAAGCAGGCTGCGGGGCAGGGCGATCCGCAAGCAGCCTCTGGACGACGCCAAGCAGCTGCCCTCGGTCGAACGGCTTGGCCAGCACGGCGTCGCCCAGGCGGCCCGGCCCGTCGCCGTGCAGCGACGCGGGGTCGTGCCCCGTGCAGAACACGATAGGCAACGCGGTTTGGAGCCGACGGATCTCTTCGTAAACCCGGCGGCCGCTCAGGCGGGGGAGTACGGCGTCGATCAGCGCGAGCGAGATAACGTCGGCGTGCTCGATGTAGGCTTCGAGGCCAGACTCGCCATCGCCGCGCAAGATGACGCGGTAGCCCGCGTCCTCCAGGCTGCGGCGGGCCACCTCGCCGGCGTGCCGGTCGTCCTCGATGATCAGCAGGGACTGGCCAGCGCCCCGCTCACCGATCGCGCGTTGATCTCGCTCAGACATCTCGTCGCCCCTCTCGATCGGCAGGAACAGGTTGAACGTCGTGCCGCCCGGCTCCAGCCGGCTTACGCGCTGGGTGCTGTACAGCGTGACGTCGCCGCCGCTGCGCTGCAAAAAGCCATAAACGGCGGCCAGGCCCAGGCCGGTGCCGCGGCCCGCCTCTGTGGTCGTGAAGAACGGGTCGAACACACGCGGCTGGTGCTCGGCGGGGATCCCGCAGCCGGTGTCGGTCACCATCAGCCGGCAGTAAGAGCCGGGCTGCAGGCTGGCAATCTCTCCCGCGTGGTGCACCCGCAGCGGCTCGGCAGAAATCGACAACGCTCTGCCCTCGGGCATGGCGTCGCGAGCGTTGATGCACAGGTTCAGCAGCGCCTGACGAAGCTCTAGCAGGTTGGCCCGCGTTGTCACCGGCTGAGGCGAACGACGCAGCCGGAGGTCGATGTCCGCCCCCAGGACCGGACGCAGCAGCTCCATCAAGCCAGAGACGACCCGGTTGATGTCCACGGGGCCCTGCACGCTTTCGTCGGCCTTCGCGAAGCACAGCAGGTCGCGCGTCAGCTTGGCGGCGCGGTCCAGGGCGTGCCGCGCCTGGGCCAGGTCGAGGTACGCCTGCGTGCCGGCGGCGAGCGTCTCCTGTGCGAAGCCGATGTAGCCGCCAACGGCCTGAAGCACGTTGTTGAACTCGTGGGCGATGCCGCCTGCCAGGCAGTCGATCGCGTCGACCCGCTGCCGCTGCATCAGCTGCTGCTGCTGCTGGCGGACCGACTCCGACGCCCGGCGATAGTCGTCGATGTCAACCAGCCCGCCCGAGACGTGCCGCCGGGCCACGCGGCCGCCGGAATCACCTGGGGTGCTACGGCTGCTGCTCGACTGCCCACGGATACGAAACCACCGGTAGCCGTCGCCGACCACATTGACGCGGCACTGCTCGTCGAGCAGGACGCCTTCGGCCACGCACGCCTTCAGCGCCGATTGAAACACGGCGCGGTCGTCCGGATGGACGCGGCCAACGAACGCGTCGATTTCTAGCGTCCGCCCGTCTTGTGGCGTCTGCCCGCCGCCCGGTTCACGCGCCGGGTCGTTGGCCGAGGCGTCCCCCGCAAGGAGGTGAGCAAGGCGCGACGAGCACCACACCCGGCCGGTCAGCGTGTCCCAATCCCACAACGCGTCGGAAGCTGCACGCGCGGCACGCAGCTCGGGCGTTTGATCGGGTGTCGGTTTTTGTTTTTG
>JBCCQL010000508.1:0-2422 GCA_039024355.1 Planctomycetota bacterium | reverse complement strand
GATGCCCATCAACGCCGGCCCGGCCGACAGGTCGAGCCTGGCCGTCTTCAGCCGCCAGGCGGTGGCGCGTGTGGGGAAACGCAGGGCGAGGGCGTCGGCGACTAACGGCAGCGGCAGGCTCATGCGGCCAAAGCTACCGCGGGCGCCGGGCGTCGTCGACTGGCGGGCAAGCCGGGCGTGCATCGCAGCAAGCGCCGCTACCAAGGCTCTTCCATCGCGCCGACGATCTGATCGGCCAGCTCCTCGATCGCCTGCTGCTGCGCGGTGGCGACCGATTGGCCCGCCGCCGGGATCAGCTGCGAGTTCGCCCGGAAATCGACCACGCCCGCCGGCACCGGCAGCGCCTGCGCGGGGCCGATCGGCAGCCGCCGCCGGTTGAGCCACGACACCTGGGCGATGATCTCGTTGTTCAGCAAGCGGGGCTGGTCGAACGGGTCTTCGGCCTCGGTCCGGCGGGTGTCGCTCACCACGCGGACGGTCAGCACGCTGTCGGCCGCTGGCGTGCCGACCACCTTGTACGGCGTGTAAAGCTCGATCTTCTTGACCACCGCCTCGGTGAGCCGCTCGCCCAGGTCGCGGCGGAAGCTCTCGGACTCGATCATCGGCACGTGCACCGTCTGCACGTCGGGCGCGTACAGCGTGCCAGAGCCGAAGCGGTACTGTGCGCACCCGCCCGCCGCCGGCAGGACCAGCAGCAGCGAAAGGAACCGCCCGGTGGCGATCATCGGTCGTGCGGGCAAGAAGCGAGAGGCGGCCATGCTGCGGTGGGCAAGGGTCAACGCGTCGCCGGCGCCTCGGCCGAAGCCGGCACAACGCCTGCGCCGCCCTCGGCGCCCGCCCGCCCGGCGAGGCGTGTCTCGCCGGCGGAGCGTTCGACGATGCGGCCAACGCGGCTCTGCTCGCGGTTCTCCGGGAAGAGGTCGACGAACCACGCCAGCCGCTCCGGCGGCACGTCCGGCTTGCCGCCCAGCTCCGCCAGCCGGGCCGACGCCTGCTGCCCCACCGGCGACGTAGGGTAGTCGCGCGCGATCTTGGCGTAGTAGTGCCGGGCCGCCAAGTAGTGCTCGGTGTTGTCGTAGTACTGGGCCATCCGCAGGTCCCGCGTCTCGGCGGCCAGCTGCAGCTCGGCCGATACCTGCTTCAGGCGGGTCTTTTCATCGTCGTTCAGCTGCCCGGCAAACTGTGTGCGGATCTGCTTGACCAGCAGCTCGGCCTCCTTGAGCGGCGTGCCGTCGTAGTCCGGGCCCTGGTACTTGCGGAGCTTGCTCTGCAGGCCCAGCAGGTGGGCCTCGAACTGGTGTTCGCTGCGGGGGTACTCTTCGCGCAGCAGCGTGTACTGCGCGTCGGCGTCGTAGTACCGGCCCCGCCGGAAGTAGATGCCCGCCTCGGCCATGATGGCGTCGTCCGCCCGCGGGCCGGTGGGGTCATTCAGGCGGATGTTCTCGTAGGTCTTGATGGCGTGGCCCAGCGTGTCGAACAGCGGCCGCGTCTTGTCTACCAGGTTGGGCTGCAGGGCGGCGGTCGGCTTGTAGTCGAAGTAGAACCGCTCCCAGTACTGGGCGATCGCCCACTGCCGCTCGATCAGCGTGTTCAGGTCCCGCGTGTTGGGCTGCGCTTCGACCAGCTCGTTGTAGGCGTCGCGTGCCTCGACGTAGCGGTCGTCAAAGAAGTAGCTCTCGCCCAGCAGGAAGAGCGCCCGGTCGGCCGTCGGTGTGCCGGGCGCCCGGTCGGCCGCGGTGCGGAACCGGCGGGCGGCGGCGCCGTACTTCTTGGCGGTGAACAGGCTCTGCCCCTCCGCCAGCGACTGCTGCGCAACCGTCAGATCGGGGCCGAAGCCCGTGGCGTCGCGGACCCGGCGGTACTGGACCTTGGGGTCGAGGCCCGGCAGCAGGCCGGCCGGCTTCTCGCCGCCGTCGGCCAAGAGCGACGAGACCTCGTCCAGCGGGGCATTGATCGGGCGGCCCTTCTCGTCGAAGAAGCCCTCCACGCCGGGCACCTGGTAGCCGCTGCCCGGCACAAACACCGCCTTGCCCTTGGCGGACTTCCACCACGCCGGCGTGCCGGGCTCCGCCGACCCGCCGAGCCACGCCGGCCAGCCTTGGGCCGACGCGTCGGGCGCCGCGGCCAAGCCCATCAGCAACGCGGCCGCGCAGACCAACGGCATCGATTTTCGCACGAGGAGCATAGCCATCCTTGCCCAAAGAGTGTGGGGGCGCAGCACGCCGGCCGCGCGGGGCGGACCGTAGGAAAAGGGCGCCCGCAGGGTCAAGGCCGAAAGCCGCCGCCGCACGCGGTTGACGGCGTGTCCGACCGCCGCGGCCGGCAGAGCGATCTGCGTTGCCCCAAATTGCCCCCCCTGCGATACTCGCCGGGTTAGCAGTGCCCATCCCACGAGTGTTTCCGGCGAGCATCCCCATGGCGG
>JBCCQL010000507.1:0-2429 GCA_039024355.1 Planctomycetota bacterium | reverse complement strand
ATCGCCGGCTCGATTGTGAACGGCCGGCTCGACCACAAGCAGGGCTGCTGCACGGCGGCCGACGCCGAGGACGCCCGCCGCGTGTCCGACCGGCTGGGCATCCCCTTCTACGCGCTCGACCTGAACGCCGAGTTTGCGCAGATCATGGACTACTTCGCCGACGAGTACGCCCGCGGCCGGACGCCCAACCCGTGCGTGCAGTGCAACAACTGGATCAAGTTCGGCAAGCTGTTCGACTACGCCGACTCGGTGGGCGCCCGGTTCGTGGCGACGGGCCACTACGCCCAGCTGCAACCGCGCGGGGGCGGCGACGCAGCCCTGCTCCGCGGCGTCGACGCCGGCAAGGACCAGTCGTACGTCTTGGCCGGCATCGGCCGCGAGCTGCTGCCGCGGATGCTGCTGCCGGTGGGCGGCTACCACAAGCCCCGCATCCGCGAGATCGCCGGCACGCTAGGGCTGAACGTCGCGGAAAAGAAGGACAGCCAAGAGATATGCTTCGTCACCACCGGACGGTACGACCAGTTCGTCCGCCGCCGGGCCGCGGGCGACCGCGCGGGCGAGCTGGTGACGACCGACGGCCGGGTGGTCGGCGCGCACACGGGCATCGAGGGCTTCACCATCGGCCAGCGGAAGGGGCTGGGCGTCGCGCTGGGCAAGCCGGCGTTCGTGACGCGGATCGAGCCCGATACCAACCGCGTGGTGCTGGGCGGCCGCGACGAGATGCTGCGTGGCGAGCTGCGGGCGACCGGCTGCAACTGGCTGGTCGATCTGCCAGCGGATCGGCCGGTTCGCTGCCACGCCCAAATCCGCTACAACGCCCAGGCCGTGCCGGCGACGCTGCGGCTGGAACGCGGCGGGCTGCACGTCGCGTTCGACGCGCCACAGTTCGGCGTCGCCCCGGGGCAGGCCGTGGTGTGCTACGCCGAGGACGAGCCGGCCCGCGTCCTCGGCGGCGGGTGGATCGACTGAGCGGGCAGTGCGCATAGCTCGCTGTGCATCGCCGCCAATACGCAAGAGTCCGCAGCTTACGCTAGCAGCATTCAACAGCAGCATCGAGCCAGTCCTGTCGATCGACCATCAAATGGCAGCACGTGGATGGCGAAGGCTGGTCGGGTGGTTTCTTCTACCGTTCGTGCTCCCAGGGGCTGCATTTTTCGCGTTGCTGCTAGTAGTTGTTTTGCTGCCCGTTGTGGTCGTCGCGAACATCCGCACGATGGCATGCCACCGGCGGCTGCGTCGTGCTGGGAGAATTGCCGTGTGGCCGGACGTTGAGGCCGATGTCGTTATGGGCCGCGTCACTCTGGTGGCTGAGGGCATGCCGGTGGGGATCGGCGCGGCGTGGCTTTTTGACCTGCCCCCGGCGGCGCTCGGCGTGCCGGAGCGTTTCCCGAAGGCAGCAGACGCCTTGAGCGACGCGTGGTGGCGCCAGCACGCGGGCAGCGATTGGTACGCCGGCGCCTACGCCGCCCGCGACCTCGATTGGATCCAGGGACGCATGGCCGAAGAGCTTGGGAGCGCGAAGCTCGTTTTGCCTACCCCAAGGTTCGAACGTTTGAGCGATGAACTAAAGGAGGCAACGCTGTTCGTTGCAGGCGCAGAAGCAACCCACTTTTTCGACACGATCCGGAACCCTCTCTGATGCCCAACCGACTCGCCGGCGAGACTTCGCCCTACCTGCTGCAGCACCAGAACAACCCTGTGGACTGGTACCCGTGGGGCGAGGAGGCGATCGCCAAGGCGCGGCGCGAAGACAAGCCGGTGTTCCTTTCCATCGGCTACTCGGCGTGCCACTGGTGCCACGTGATGGAGCACGAGAGCTTTGAGGACGCGGGCATCGCCCGCACGCTGAACGAGCATTTTGTGTCCATCAAGGTCGACCGCGAGGAGCGGCCCGACCTGGACCAGATCTACATGAACGCCGTGCAGCTGCTCACCGGCCGCGGCGGGTGGCCGATGAGCGTCTTCCTGACGCCCGGGCTGCAGCCCTTCTTCGGCGGGACGTACTGGCCGCCGGCGCCCGGGCGGGGCATGCCGGGCTTCAACCAGGTGCTGGCCGGCGTGCAGGACGCGTGGGCCACGCGGCGCGACAAGGTGACCGAGACCGCCGGCGAGCTCACTGCCCGGCTGCACGACGCCAGCCGGCCGCAGGGCGATGAGGTGCCGCTGGACGCGTCGCTGCTGGGCGTGGCGTGCCGCCAGCTGGAGCGGTCGTTCGACGCCACGCACGGCGGCTTCGGCCAGGCGCCCAAGTTCCCGCACCCGATGGACCTGCAGGTGCTGCTGCGGATGGCGGTGAAGGAAGACCGGCGGGCGTGGCTGGACATCGTCCGGCTGACGCTCGACAAAATGGCCGCCGGCGGCATGTACGACCACCTGGGCGGCGGCTTCCACCGCTACAGCGTCGACGAGCGTTGGCTGGTGCCGCACTT
>JBCCQL010000506.1:0-2434 GCA_039024355.1 Planctomycetota bacterium | reverse complement strand
GGCATCAGGTTCAGGATCAGCCCGCCGCCGAACGCGATCGTCAGGTTCCACAACAGCGATTCGCTCCGCGCGGTGGTCGCGAGCTGGACCGCCGAAAGGTCGTACGCCTGGCCTGTCGCCGGCGGTGCTTGGGGTGGCGCCGCCGCGGCGGCCGGCGTTGTCGCTGGCGGGTCGGCGGCAAGGCTGCTGCCCTGCGTGAAATCCAGCGGGCCGATGGGCACGCCCTTGCCGAGGTTGGCGGTGAACGCCTCCCGGATGGGGATGCACTTCTGTGCGCACGCCTGCGTGACGATCCTGCCTGAGATGGCGAGCGACGCCGGATCGACCCCCTCGGCCAACTCGATGGGGACGAACCACGTGACCGGCTCGTGGTGCTCTTCGATCGCAAGCCCGCGCCAGTCGGGGAGCTCGTTCTCGACATGAACCTCCGGCGGCGGGTAGGCCGCCAGCGAGCCCAGCAGCTTGTAGCTAGGCGATGGGTCGAGCGTGATGCGGGTCGCCATCGGCCCGGCGCCGTCTGGCGTCTTGCCCTGGCTGATCGAGTAGACGTGCCAACCGGGGGCGACGTCGGCGGTGACCATCAGCACCGCCGGACGGTCGACCGTTGCCGTGGTGAACTGGGCCGAGATGCGCACCGGGTCGCCGATTAGTCCGGCGCCGCCGGGCATGCCATCGCCGTAGCCGTAGTCGTCGGTACCGTCTCCGCCGAACAACTCACCACCGAAAAGCCCGCCCTGGCCCTGCGCAGTGCCACCGCACGCAAGGGACAGCAGGCTCAGCACGAACAGCGTGCGTGCCGCTGCGATGAGCGTGGCCGGCGTGCGGATGCGGGTTGCTGAAGGCACAGCGGTGGCCATCCTGTGGTGCAAGTCTCTCGTGGAGCGCGTATAAGCATTGTAGGAGCGGGCACGCCGTGCTCCAAGCACGCTCCCTGCTGGCGGCGCCGGCGCCGCAAACCTACAGCGGATCTTGAGTTGCTGCCGCGTCGCCTCTTGCTACGCGGTATCGGCAGGCCGGTTCAGTCGTTTGGTGAGCACGCCTACGGACTGGGGCTGCTGCTCGGCGGTTTCGCCCGCCCGGGGGTGAAATTCCAGCCTGTCAGGCGTCCAAACGCAGCGGGTGCCCGTCGCTTGCCAGGGACCTCAGCCGGGTGCGCAGCTCAGACAACCGCGTCCACGCCGGCGGCGTGCCGCTCGCGATCCAGCGGAGCCAGTTGCAGCACGCCAGCACCACACCGCTGGTGTCGAGCGGGCCGACCATACGCTGCTGGCCCGGCGTCAGGCCGGTCGACGCGAGTGCAGCGTGCCACAGCCGTGCGTCGCCGCCCGCCCAGTCGCCGAGCAGGCGGGCGTAATCCACGGCTGGCGTGTCGAAGGCCATCGCCCCAAAGTCGACCAAGCCGGTCACCCGCTGGCCGGTAAACAAGAAATGCTCCCGCCGTGCGTCGCCGACGATCGCCTGAACCGGGCCGGGGCCGCAGGCTTCGATGGCGCCGGTGACTTCGGCCTGAGCCCGGGCGATTTCGCGCAGCAGGGCGTCGGCGATGTCGGTCAGCATCGACGCGGTCGCCGCCGCGCCGCCGGCGCCTTGGACCGCAGGCACGGCCGAACGTGCGACGGCCCGCCAATCCGTGGCGGCAACAGACGCCAGCAGTTCTGCGCGACGCAGCAGCGCCGGCGCGGCGCCGCGTGGTGGGCTAGGCACGCGGCCTGGATATGGCGGCACGTCGCGGACCGCGGCGTGAAAAGCGGCAAGCGTTCGGCAGGCCGCGAGCAGCTTCTCCTCGGCGGCGTCTCCGCCATCGGTCACCGGATCAACTGCAACGCCCGGCATCCAGGGCGCGACTTCCCACCATCGCCCATCGACACGCAGCAGCGTGTCGCCGCCATCAGACACCAGGGGCGCCGGGACAGAGCCCAAACCCCGGTCGGCCGCGTGCAGCAACACGCGATGGATCCAGCGGACACGCCCCGGCGCCGGGCCGACCAACGGCCATGCACGTACGGCCCAATGGCCGTGCCCGCAGTCCGCCCGCCACACGGCGGCCCCGCTCATGCCGGCCGGCGCCCGATCGGGGCCGGCGAGCAAACGCCCAGCCGCACGTGTGTATCGGCGCAACACGCAGCGGGCTTGTTCGTCGGTTTGGTTGTCTTTGGGCGTGGCCATAGCAGATGCATCCGGGCGGCACGTGCAAGGCATTGCCCGGGAGCGTGCCGCCGAGGCGCGAGTTATACGGTGTCTACGCGGATCCCTACTCCCGCCGACCCAAGCACGGCGGTGTAGAATCGGCGGGCCGCCACGCGACGCGTGGGCTATACTTCGGCTCCCGCCGTGCCGCGATCTTCTTGGCAGCCCCCCAGCGTATACCGTCGGCGGGGGCCGCTCATGCGCCAATCCGGCAGCGACGCCGGCGCCCAGAACTCTTGCCCCGTCC
>JBCCQL010000505.1:0-2436 GCA_039024355.1 Planctomycetota bacterium | reverse complement strand
GCCCGCTGGGCAATAACAGATCGGCGTGCCGACCGCGGCGAAGGTCTTCTTGTTGCTCGGCGTGCGGCCGAACCCGCCGCCGACGATCAGGTTATACCCCTCGACGTGGGTCGAGCCGTTCGACCCGGCGGTGATCGCCAGGAACCCGATGTCCTGCGAGTAGAGGTCGGCCGCGTTGTCCTCCGGCAGGCCGACGCCCAGCTTGAACTTGCGCGGCAAGTAAGTCTTGCCGTAGATCGGCTCGACGCCGTCGCCGTCCTTGATGCCGCTGGACTTGGCCCTGCCGTTGCCGCCGTTGCCGCCATTGGTGCCGCCGCCCGCTTTGTGCTTCTCGCCGTTCTCGCCGTTGGTCAGCCACAGCTCGTGGTAGGCGCCGGTCAGCGGCTTGAAGTGCTCCTTCAGGTCGTCGGCTAGCTGCTGCATCGCGTCGTAGACGGCGTCCTTCTTCGGGATCGGCGAGCACATCATGTTCCGCGCGACGTCGCCGCACGCGGCAAGCGTGGTCAGCTGCACATCGTTCACGGCCGCGATGTAGCGTTTCAGGTCGCCCTTCAGGATGCCGTGGAGCTGGATCCCCTGCCGCGTGGTGAAGCGGAGCGTCGTGTTGCCGACCTCGTCGCACAGGTCGAGCTCCGCGAGCATCTGCTCGCTGGTTAGCTTCCCGCCGGGGATAACGGTGCGGACCATCATCGAGTAGTACTTGCCGCCCGGCACGCCCGCCGCTTTCGCCTCTTTGCGGCGATCGCGATCGTCTTGCTCGTACGTGCCGTGGTGCTTGAGCAGTTGGATGCTCTCGCCCGTGAAGTTGGGCGTGTCGCTAGCAAGCTCGGTGGGAATCGGGCCGCGGAGGTACTCGCTGACCGACTTGAAGCCTTCGACGGGGGTGAGCTTGGGGGTGTCGCTCATTGCGATCCGTAGGGTGGCGTGCTTTCGCGAAAGTGATGCGTAACTCCCTCACTTTACCGCTGCGGGCGGCTCGCCACCACACGGGCTGGCCCGCCTGGCGCCGCGACCGAGGCGAGCAAGGCTGGTACGCTCTGCCAGGGGACCTGGGCCTCAACAGGCGGGCGCGGCGATGAAGGGAGTACACCGATTCTTGGGCGACACGTGGTGGGTGTTCCTCCTCGCCTCGGTGATGGCGTGTGCGTTGGGCTACGCCACCGACATGTGGATCATGTACCTGTTCCCGGTCGCCTGCGTGCCCGTTGCCGTCTACATGTCGGTCGTCCGGTACGACAACCAGGGCCGGGCACGGAACGAAGCCGATGACAGCCGACGCTGACCCCTCAAGCGATCACGCCCCCGCGACCAATCGGTGGACGCCCGCCATCTGGCTGGCCACCGGGCTTGGCGTGAGCCGCGACACGCCCGCCCCCGGCACGGTGGGGGCGATCTGGGGCATCCCGCTCGCTCTGGCGATCACCCAACTGCCGGGCTGGGGCTGGCAACTCGCCGCGGTAGGCGGCCTGATCGCCCTCGGCGGACCGATCTGCGGGCAGGCTGCGCGCGACCTGGTGCGGATCGGCGAAGCCAGCGACGACAAAGACTCTCAGTCGATCACTTGGGACGAATTCTCGACCGTGCCGCTAGTCTACTTGTTCGCCCCGGAAGGGTGCTGGTGCGGGCCGTGGCTGGTCGGCGGGTTCGCACTGCATCGGCTGTTTGATATCACCAAGCCCTGGCCGTGCCGGCAGCTCGAACGGCTTCCCGGTGGGTGGGGCATCATGGCCGACGACGTCGCGGCCGCGATCTACGCCGGCGCCAGCTACGCCCTTCTTTGGCGCTGGCTCGGCGCCGCCTGAAGTAGCCGACTGAACGCGCCGCCTGAACAAAGTGAGTCACAACATGGCGACCGTCCTCAACGGAAAAGCGATCGCCCAAACGATCCGTGGCGAGATCGCCGCAGCCGTCGCGGCACACGTCGACGCGGGGGGGGCTCGGCCCTGCCTCGCCGCGGTGCTGGTCGGCGAAAACCCGGCAAGCCAGGTGTACGTCCGCAACAAACAGAAGGCGTGCGAGAAGGCGGGCATCGAGAGCCGGTTGACGCGCCTGCCGGAAGACACGACCGAGGAGCAACTGCTGCAGCTCGTCGGCCAACTGAACGGCGACGCCGCCGTGCACGGCATCCTGGTCCAACTGCCGCTGCCGGGGCAGGTGTCGGCGGACCGGGTACTGCGGGCGATCGATCCGGCGAAGGACGTCGATGCGTTTCACCCGGAAAACGTCGGCCTCATGGTCCAGGGCCAGCCGCGGTTCCTGCCCTGCACGCCGCACGGGGTGCTGCAGATCCTCCGCCGCAGCGGGATCGAAACGGCCGGCAAGCACGCGGTCGTGATCGGCCGCAGCGACATCGTGGGCAAGCCGATGGCGACGCTGCTCGCCGCCCGCGGCTGGGACGCAACCGTGACGCTCGCCCACAGCCGCACGCCGAAGCTG
>JBCCQL010000504.1:0-2441 GCA_039024355.1 Planctomycetota bacterium | reverse complement strand
GTGTGCTCCAGCATCAGCACGACGGTCTGCGTGAAGTTGGGGTCGCGGAGCTTGCGGGACGCGACCAGCAGCTTGCCGGAGAGGAAGCTCACGTCGCCCCCCGCTGCCGGCGCCGGGCGTTGGTGATCTCGATCGCCTTGAGCAGGCCACGCGCCTTGTTGAGCGTCTCTTGGTGCTCGGCCGCGGGGACGCTGTCCGCCACCACGCCGGCGCCCGCCTGGATGTGCACCGTGCCGCCCTGGATGACCAGCGTCCGCAGGGCGATGCAGGTGTCCATGTTGCCGGCAAAGTCGATGTACCCCACCGCGCCGCCGTACGGCCCGCGGCGGTGGGGCTCCAGCTCGTCGATGATCTGCATCGCCCGCACCTTGGGCGCGCCGGAGACCGTGCCCGCCGGCAGGCACGCGGCCAACGCGTCGAACGCGTCGCACCCCTCCCGGAGCCGGCCCGTGACGTTCGACGTGATGTGCATGACGTGGCTGTACCGCTCGATGACCATCACGTCGGACAGCTCCACCGTGCCGTACCGGGCGATGCGGCCCACGTCGTTGCGGCCCAGGTCGACCAGCATGACGTGCTCGGCCCGCTCCTTGGGGTCGGCCAGCAGCTGCTCGGCGAGCGCCTGGTCTTCGGCGGCGTCGCGGCCGCGGGGGCGGGTGCCGGCCAGCGGCCTGACCGTCACCTCGCCGTCGACCACCCGCACCATGATCTCCGGCGAGCTGCCCACCAGCGTGCAGCGGGGCGTCCGCAGGTAGAACATGAACGGGCTGGGGTTCACCACCCGCAGCGTGCGGTACAGCTCAAACGGCTCGGCGTCCAAGGGCGCGGTGAGCCGCTGGCTGAGCACCACCTGGAAGATATCGCCCGCGCGGATGTACTCCACGCACTTTTCCACCGCCCGCTCGAACGCTTGCTGCTCGAAGTTCGTTTCGTACGCCAGCGAGACGCCACCCGCGGTGTCGATATCCGCCGGCGCCAGGTCGGCGGCGGCGCCGGATGTGGGCGAGCTGAGCTGGGCGACCATCGCATCCACCCGCCCGCACGCCGCGTCGTAGGCGGCCTGCAGGTCTTCGCCGCCCGCCACCTTCGCCAGGGCGATCACCGTCACGGTCTTCTGCACGTTGTCGAACACCACCATGTGGTCGAACAGCCCGAACGCCAGGTCCGGCAGCCCGCGGTCGTCGGGCGGGGCTTCCGGCAGGTGCTCGGCGTACCGCACCGTGTCGTAACCGGCGTAGCCGACCGCGCCCCCGACAAACGGCGGCAGCTCCGGCGGGTGGGCCACCCGCACCGCGGCGATCCGCTCCCGCAGCAGCTCTAGCGGGTTGTCGCACGCCTTGGTTTCGACGCGGTCCGCCGCGCCCGCTTGGCCGCATGTGGTGACGGTCACCTGCGTGCCGGTCGCCTCGATCAGCAGAAAGGGGTCGCTGGCGATGAAGCTGTAGCGGCCCACTTTTTCGCCGCCGATGACGCTCTCAAACAGCCCGGCCACCGGCCCGCCGCTGCCAGGCGCCCCGCACAGCCGGTGGAAGCCTGTGACCGGCGTCAGCGTGTCGCTGATCAACCGGCGGTACACCGGCACATAGTCGACGCCCTCTGCCTGCCGGCTAAACGCATCGAATGCCGGGTGCTCGGCGGCGCCACGTGGGGCCGCTTGCGGGCTGGGCGCCGGTTGTTTCATGGCTGGACAGGCTCGATGAGTAGGCTCGAACGTGCGCGGCGGGCCGCGCCCCGTGCGAGCGCCATGCGGCCCGCAGGCCGGCCGCCACGCCGCCGCCACGCCAGCGACTCTAGCACCGCGGGCAGGCGCTCTCAACGGGGCGGCGGCCTTCGCTGTAAGTCGCTTGGCCGCCAACATCTTACGGAAAAACCGCCACAACCCGCTAACCTTGACACCCCAAGGCCCGCCGATAGAATCCCGCAGGCTCAGGGGAGCGTGGTTTACACCTGCACGTTGTAGCCAGCACGAGTGCCCACCTGTGCTCCCGTGCCTCGGCATTGCTTTGCCTCGGACGTACACCAAACAGCCTCACGCCAACCGGGCGAGATTCGACGTGAAGTGCGACAAGTGCGACAAGCCAGCCGCCATTCACATCACCGATCTGGTCGATGGCGTCAGCGTGGTGCACCTGTGCGAAAGCTGTGCGAAGACCTTCCTGAACCCGGTCGAAGAGACGCCCGAGGTTGTCCCCGCCATCGGCGGCTTGCTGCAGCAGTTGGCCGTGAGCGAGACCGCCGAGGAGCTATCTCGCCTTGACGACCGTGCCTGCCCGGTCTGCGGCATCACGTTCCTCGAATTCCGCAAGCAGGGCCGGCTAGGCTGCCCGCACGACTACAAGCACTTCGCCACGGAGCTTGAGCCGCTGCTGATCAACATCCACGGCGCCGCGACGCACGTCGGCAAGTCGCCCCGGCACGGCGGCAAAGACGCCGAGCAGCAG
>JBCCQL010000503.1:0-2452 GCA_039024355.1 Planctomycetota bacterium | reverse complement strand
GGCCGGCCGGCCGCCGAACCAGGAGAAGTTCAGCGCGTCGACCAACTCACTCGGCAGGCCGGCCGCCAAGCCGCTGGCCGCCGCTGCGTGGCCGGCTTGCTCGCCGTCCTGCGGGCCGCCGGTAAGCGTGGCGGCGCGGGACAGCACCTCGCCGTGCCCACGCCGAGACAGGCCGTCGAGCAGCTGCCGCAGGGCCTCGGCCAGCGTGCGTGCGTCGCGGGCGTCGGCGGGCGAATCCGGGTCGAGGTCGAAGAAGCTGAAGTCGAAGCCCCGCCGGTTCATCACCGCCGCGGCGGTAGGGTCGGCGGCCAGCAGCAGCTTGGCGATGGCGGGCAGGTCGCCGTCGTAGTCGCCGGTTGCCGCGTCGGGCCACGGGCCGAGGTCCACGCCGCCCAGGGCGACGGCCTCCCGGTCGAGCATCGGCAGCGACAGCACGGCCACGCCCGACGCCGTGCTGCTGGCGATCGACTCGTCGTGGCACTTGGCGCACGACGCCTCGTACCCGGTGAGCAGCTTCACTTCGCCGCCGGGGCCGTCGGTGTGGCACGTCGCGCAGCGGAACTCCTCGCCGCGGGCGGCGTAGTGCTTGCCGGCGTGGCTGTTGTGGTCGAAGTTGATCCGCGTCCGGCGGCGGTACGGCCAGTTGCCAAAGCCGGGGTGATCGGTCGCGAAGCGGTCGTACCGCTCTTGGTGGCAGGCCTGGCAGCGGGCGTCGGTGATGGCGCTCAGGTTGTGCAGCGCGCCGTGGTGCTCTTGGTGGCAGACGGCGCAGGCTACCTCGTCGCCGGCGTGCACGGGGCCCGGCCCGGCGAGCGACGCCGCGCCCCAGCCCGCGTGGGTGAGCGAGGCCGGGGCGGCGCCACCGCCATTGGATTCGCCACGCCCGCCGGCGGCGCCCTTCAGCACGCCCGGTGGCAGGCCGTGGGCCGCCAGGGCGTGTTCGGGGTCGATCTGCGTCCGGTGGCACTCCATGCACAGGGCGGACTGCGTCGCGTGGGCGCCATCGGCGGAAACGTTTTCTGCGAGCCCGTTGCCGGCAAGCCACGTGCCGACCAGCGCCGCCTCGACCCCGCCGGGATGGCAGGCGGTGCAGCGGTTCTCGGCACCGGCGATCAGCCGGGCGTGCGCCTGCGACAGCGGGCCGGGCGCCAGCACGTCGCGGCGCCAGGGCGTGCCCAGCAGCATGGTCACCGCCCCTAGCGTAAACACGGCCAGCGCCACCGCCACGCGGCCGCGGCGTTTCCGCAGGCTCCGCGCGGGGTGGCAGGCCTCGTGCAGCGGGCAGCGGCCGCGCGGCGTGGGGCCCAGCTCGCACGGGGCGCCCTGATCCGCCAGGCCACAAACCCACGGCAGGGTCGGCCGGTCGTAGCTGGTGTCGGCGTGGCTTTCGCGCTGGAGGAGGCGCCTCATCCGGGCCCCCCACGCATCGTGATCGCCAGCCACGCGTGCATGGCCGCCGTGGTGAGCAGCAGGTAGGTCAGGGCGATGTGCACCACCACCCACCGCTTGAGCAGCCCCTGCCGGGCCTCGTGGAAGTCGAGGTCGTCCTTCTTGCGGACCATGGCGAAGAGCGTCTCGCTGGCGGCCAGCTCCGCCTCGCTGAGGAACCGCTTGAGGTCCGCCAGCTCGCGCATCACCTCCCGGCGGAGCGCGCTGCTGGGCCGCACGGCGTACAGCAGGCCGCGGGGCTCGGCGAGGAACGGGTCGATGCGGTCGCAGTAGTAGTCGGCCAGCGTCGTGGCGCCGCCCACGCCGGCGCCCTCCAAGACGGCCGCGCGGGCCTGCTCCATCACCTCCCGCCGCAGGCGTGGGATCCGCTCGTAGACGAACTCCTCCGACGTCCTCGCCAGCTGCCGCGGCACGGTGCGTGTCAGGTACAGCCCGCCCACGCCGCTGGCGAAAGTGGCCCAGTAGGCGGCGGCCAGGGTCCCCTCCAGCCAACCGTCGGGCCACCGGCCGCTGGTGTGCAGCAGCATCAGCACGGCCGACCCCAGCCCCAGGTAAACGTGCGCCTGCAGCCACCCGGCGCTGGAGCCCAGCGGCAGGCCCGCCAGCTTCTTGCGGACGTTGTAGGCGGCCAGCACGAGCAGCGCCGCCAGCATGGCGTAGCCGGTCAGGTGCGGCGTGCGGGCCAGCCGGGCGTCGAGCCACGCGACCGCGCACCACAGCCCCGCCAGCCCCAGCAGCAGCCGGGCGGCGTTCTTCCATCGGCGTTGGGCGATGCGGGGCAAAAGGGCTACGGGCTACGGGCTGTTGGCTGTTGGCTGATGGCTGATGGCTGTTGGCTGTTGGCTGTTGGCTGTTGGCTGTTGGCTATTGGCTATTGGCTATTGGCTATTGGCTATTGGCTATTGGCTATTGGCTATTGGCTATTGGCTATTGGCTATTGGCTATTGGCTATTGGCTGTTGGCTGTTGGCTAATGGCTAATGGCTAATGGCTGTCGGCTGTTG
>JBCCQL010000502.1:0-2461 GCA_039024355.1 Planctomycetota bacterium | reverse complement strand
GCTGGAAGAGACCGCCGCCGCCATGCAGCGGGCGCCGTCGACCGTGGTAGGCTACCTCAACCAGTTCCTGCGGCACGAGCAGGCGACCGACCCCGCGCCGTGGGTCGACGCACAGACCGCCGGCCGGGTCGAGGCCGCCATCGAGGAGGTCGGCCTGCGGGGGCTCAAGCCGATCTATGAGCAGCTGGGCGGCCAGGTGAGCTACGACAGCATCCGCATCGTCGCCACGTGCGTCGGCAACCGCGGCTGAGCGGCGCGCGGCGTGGCGCCTGTCACAACGCCCCACGCCATGCGTGCTGTCGCCGCGTGGGTTGCTAGCCGGGCCGGCGGCAGAGCAGAATGCAGCGATGCCCACGCCGCCGGCCAAAGCGATGCGATGCGAGAGCTGCGGCGCCGCGTTATCGCCCGATAAGCCGACGTGCGACTACTGCGGGTCGCACCACAACCTGCCGGCGTACCGGGCGGAGGGCCTCTCCGCCACGCCCGCCCGCACCACGCCCCGGCGTGCCTACGCGTTGTGGATGGGGGCGGCGGCGGCCTCGGGCGCCGCGGCAGCCGCCCTCGTGTGGCGGCTGATGGGCTGAGGCGTGCCCGCCCGGCCGCGCACGAAAAAACCGCCGGCCGCTCCGTAGAGCGACCGGCGGCAGGAGTCGAAAGCTTGCCGCTTGTGGTGCGTCCGCCAGGCGGGCCTAGTAGACAAACACCGTGTCGATGCCGAACGTCACCTCTTCGTCGCGGCCGTCGCCGTAGTCGCCGTCGGTGCCGTCGAAGCGGATCTCAGGCCGCACCACGATGTTGGCGTGCGGGCGGTAGTTGGCGCCCAGCGTGACCTCGTAGAAGTCCTGGCTGTCGCTCTTCCACCACTCGAACCGGCCGCCCAGCGCCATGCAGTCGTTCAGCGTGTAGAACAGGTACTGGTTGATGCCGATCTGGTCGTGGCCAACGCCGCCACGCACGGAGACCAGGTCGCTCTGCAGCACGTAGTTCAGGTTGTCGCTCAGCACGACGTCGAACACCATCGAGTGGCTGTAGGCCGAGTCGTCCGAGATCTGACCCGGGTTGTTCAGCATCTCGCCGTCGTAGGTGTCCAGGTCGCTGCGGGCGCCGAAGTCGCCGAACGTGGTGATGTACGTGAAGGTCACGTCATCGGTCAGCGTCGCGCTGAAGCCGCCCAGGAAGCTCGAACCGGCGGTGCCGTTCTGCGTGTACTGGTCGAAGCCGGTGTCCCAGCCCAGCGTCCAGCCGGCGTAGAACTCAACGTTCTCAAAGCCGCTGTAGGTGCCCAGCACGCCCGTGTGGGTGAACGGCTCGCTGTTGAACATCGTCAGCGAGTGGCTGTAGAAGAAGTTGTCCGGGGCGGTAACCACCTCGTAGCCAACCAGCGTGAAGAAGTGGCCGGCGATGACCGAGAAGTCGCCCTTGGCCACCTCGAAGTACGCCTGCGGCAGGGCCCAGCCGTACTCGCCGTTGCTGAACCCGGCCGACGCGTCCCAGCGGGCGTTGTCGTTGCCGAAGGCCTGCGTCTTCTGCGCGTCGGTGCCGTACATAATGTCGAAGCGGAAGCCGAAGTCGAGGCCGTTGGCCCCGTTGGCCACCTTCTCGGCGTACAGCCACTGCTGGTGCAGGTTCAGCTGGTCCGGCACGTCGTTGAACGCCAGCACGTCGCCGAAGGCGGTCGACAGCGGCGTCTGCTGCGAGTGGTAGCCGATCTGCGTCCACAGGCCGAAGTCGATCACGCACTCGTTGCACGGGTCGAGCAGGCCCTTGAGCGAGCAGGGGTCGCCCAGGTTGCACCCGCCGCCCAGCAGGCAGCAGCCGCCCGAGCCGCACGTGCTGCCGCAGCCGCAGGGGTCGCTGCAGCAGCCGTCGCCGCAGTAGCTGTCGCAGCCGTCGTCGCAGCCGCAGCTGGGCTCGTCGACGCAGCAGCTGGGCTCGTCGCAGCCGCAGCTCGGCTCATCGACGCAGCAGCTGGGCTCTTCGCAACAGCTTGTGAGCTCGTAGTTGAAGGCCGTTTGCACCGCCGTCTGGGCCAGCACAGGACTGCTGCCCAGGGCGATAACGGCCAAGCCGATCGTCCATCTTGCAAGATTCACCTTCAGACTCCTTCTCTGGGTTTTTCGCGGCAGCTTCCGGGCCGGCGAACGGGGAAACGCTGTCTCTGGCGGATGGGGCGCTCGGGTCACCACCTGTCCGCCAGGGTGCCCAGCCGCCTCGGAAGGTCTATCGACGACGCGGCCGGCGAAGATGCAAGCCCATGAGCGGCGTTCGTGCTGTTTTTGCCTGCAGCCAGCACCAAACTGGTAAACTTTGCCGGCTCGCGAAGAGGGAACACCGGCGCCGGGCCGGGGCGGGGCGGGCGCCCCTGCCAGAGGGCGGCGCGGCTGCTAGCCGTGCCGGCGCCGGGCGACCCAGCCGGCCGAACGGAACGGCGGACCCAATGGCGGGCGCCGCCGCGGCGATT
>JBCCQL010000501.1:0-2481 GCA_039024355.1 Planctomycetota bacterium | reverse complement strand
GCCGGGCGCCGGCCGTGCGATCTACACCCGTGGCGTTTACGACGACTTCGTCCTGCGGTTCGACTTCCGCCTGACGCCCGGCGCCAACAACGGCGTCGCCCTCCGCGCGCCGGGCGAGGGCGACCCGGCGTACGTCGGCATGGAGTCGCAGGTGCTCGACAACGCGGCAAAAAAATACGCCGGCATCCGGCCGTGGCAACGCCACGGTTCGATCTACGGCGTCGCCGCCGCGAAGCCGTTGGGGCTCAAGCCGGCCGGCGAGTGGAACCGGCAAGAAATCCTCTGCCGCGGCGCCCGCGTGGCAGTTACCCTCAACGGCCAGCGGATCGTCGACGTCGACCTCCGCGCCGCGGCCCCCGGCGGCCGAACGATCGACGGGCGCGAGCACCCGGGGCTGTTCCGCGACAGCGGGCACCTGGGGCTGCTCGCACATGGCGACCGGGTTTGGTTCAGGAACATCCGGGTCAAGCGGCTCCGGGAGTGAAGCCATGCCGTCTGCACAGCCGAGCGACACCGCCTGCGAGCGGATCCCGACGCGTGTCTTCCGCGAGTCCGCCGACGCCAGCCGGGCGGTCGCCCAGCAGATCGCCGCGCTCATCCGCGGGCGGGCGGCCGAGGGGCGGCGGTGCGTCCTGGGCCTGGCGACGGGCAGCACGCCCACCGGCGTGTACGATGAGCTGGTGCGGATGCATCAGGAAGAGGGCCTGAGCTTCGCCGGCGTCGTGACGTTCAACCTGGACGAGTACTACCCGATGCGGCCGGCGGAGCTGCAGAGCTACGTCCGCTTCATGCGGGAGCACCTGTTCGACCACGTCGACATCCGGCCCGAGAACGCCAACGTGCCCGACGGCACGGTGGCCGAAGGGGACGTGGCCGATTACTGCCGCCGGTACGAGGCGCGCATCGCCGAGGCGGGCGGCATCGACCTGCAGCTGCTGGGCATCGGCCGCACCGGGCACATCGGCTTCAACGAGCCCGGCTCGGGCCAGGCGAGCCGCACCCGGCTAATCACGCTCGACAAGGTCACGCGCCGCGACGCCGCCAGCGACTTCTTCGGCGAAGAGAACGTTCCCCGCCGGGCGATCACCATGGGCGTCGGCACCATCCTCGACGCCCGCCGGGTGGTGCTCATGGCCTGGGGCGAGGGCAAGGCCGCCATCATCCGCGAGGCGGTCGAGGGCGACGTCTCGACCCACGTCGCCGCCAGCTTCCTGCAGGAGCACCCCAGCGCGGAGATCGTCCTGGACGACGCCGCGGCCGAGTCGCTCACGCGCCGCGCGCAGCCCTGGCGGTTGGGCGAGGTAGACTGGACCGACGCCGCCGAGAGCAAGGCCGCCATCTGGCTGGCCGGGCACACGGGCAAGGCCCTGCTGAAGCTCAACGCCGAGGACTACAACGAGTCCGGCCTGCAAGACCTGCTGGCCACACGCGGCCCGGTGTACGAGCTGAACCTGCGGGTCTTCCGCCGGCTGCAGGCTACCATCACCGGCTGGCCCGGCGGCAAGCCGGCGCACGCCAAGCAGCCGGGCGACCGCGCGCAGCCGGGCGACCATATCTTCCCCAAGCGGGTGCTGGTCTTCTCGCCCCACCCGGACGACGACGTCATCAGCATGGGCGGCACCGTGATCCGCCTGGTCGACCAGGGCCACCAGGTGCACGTCGCCTACCAGACGTCGGGCAACATCGCCGTGTTCGACGACGACGCCATCCGCTTTGTCGAGTTCGTCGGCGAGTTCAACCGGCGGCTGGGCATCGACCCGGAGCGGACCGCGCAGCTCGTGGCCCACATCGACGAGTTCCTGAAGGGCAAGCGGCCGGGCCAGGTCGACAGCGAGCACGTGCAGTTCATCAAGGGGCTGATCCGCCGCACCGAGGCCCGCGCCGCCACACGCTGCTGCAACGTGCCGGCGGGCAACCTTCACTTCCTGGACATGCCGTTCTACGAGACGGGCCGCGTCCGCAAGAAGCCGCTGAGCGAGGAAGACATCCAGATCACGGTTGACCTGCTGCGTGACGTTCGGCCGCACCAGGTCTACGCGGCGGGGGACCTGTCGGACCCGCACGGCACGCACCGCACGTGCCTGGCGGCGGTGTTCGAGGCGTGCCGCCGCGTGGCGGAGGACGATTGGTACGCGGACTGCCAGGTGTGGCTGTACCGCGGGGCGTGGCAGGAATGGGCGCCGCACCAGATCGAGATGGCCGTCCCCTTCAGCCCGCAAGAGCTGCTCCGCAAACGCACGGCCATCTTCAAGCACGAGTCGCAGAAGGACAAAGCCCTCTTCCCGGGGCCCGACCCACGCGAGTTCTGGCAGCGTGCCGAAGACCGCAACCGGGCGACGGCGGCGCTGTACGACCGGCTGGGCCTAGCCGAGTACGAGGCGATCGAGGGCTTCGTGCGTTGGCGGCCCAGCGACGCTTGATTCTTGCCGCCACCCGCCCGGGCACGGTACGATAGAGCCCGCGCAGGAGCGGCGTTCGCCG
>JBCCQL010000500.1:0-2481 GCA_039024355.1 Planctomycetota bacterium | reverse complement strand
GTCGGCGTCGAGGCCGGCCGGCCACATGGCTTGCAGCAGCGGGATGGCGGCGTTGTCTTCCGCAGCAGGCGGCGGGCCCAGCAGGTTTAGGTACGCCTGCCTGTAGTCCGGCAGCCCGGCGCCCGGCTGGCCGGCGGGGATCAGCGGCTTGGTGATGTGCGTCGTGGCGGGCGACACGATGATCGGCGGGTTTGGGCCGAAGTTCTGGTAGACCAGCAGCCCGATGACGCCGGCGAGTGTCGCCGCGAAGGCCAGCAACAGGCGTTTGGTGCTCTTCTGCATGGCCGCCAGCCTACCACGCCGGCCGCCGCCGGTGGGCCCGGCGCCGCCTGTCTCGCCCGAGCGGTCGGCCGACAGGCCGGTACCCAAGCCGCCGCCGCGGCGGTATTCTGCCGCCCGGCGTTGGGGGGCCAACACGCGGCCCGGCGCCGAGCAGCCAGCCATGCACCTCACCCGCTAGCGAAAGGGCGCCGACGTGGAAATCATCGAACAACTGGTCTCGCAACTGGGCGTCAGCAATGAGCAGGCCGAGGGCGGCGCGGGGCTCATCTTCAAGGTGGCCAAGGAGCAGCTCGACAGCGGCCAGTTCGGCGAGGTGGCCAACCTGATCCCGGGCCTGGACGGGCTGATCGACAAGGCGCCCGCCGCGGAGGCCGAGGCGTCGACCGGCGGCGGCGTGCTGGGCGCCCTGGGCGGCGTGGCCGACGCCATCGGCATGGGCGACATCGCCGACAAGCTCGAGAACCTGGCCGGCGTCGCCGGCGGCTTCGGCAACCTGGGCCTCGACACCGGCATGGTCAGCAAGTTCGCCACGGCCATCATCGAGTTCCTCAAGAGCAAGGGCGGCGACCAGATCGCCACGATCCTGCAGAGCGTGCTGAAGTAGCCACACGCCGCCACGCCGCCGCAAGTCAGCGGGCGCCGCTACTCGAGGCCCTCGTACGCGATGGCGAAGATCTCCGGCGCGTAGAAGGTCTTGGGGCGGTGATCGTCGAACTCGGCAAGGACGTCGATTTTGACAAGCTTCTCCAGGTCCGACTTTGCTGTCGGGTAGGTAACGCCCAAGGTCCTCTGCAGCTCGACCACAGAGAGCAGCGGGTGCTGGAACAGGTTCTCTACCACTTGCGACAGCCGCGCGTTGTTTCGTAGTTGCTGCAGTCGGCTCTGAAAGTCGCCACGCAGATTGAGGAGCCGATTGCAGCGATCTGCTGTACGCTCGGCCAGCCATGCGACTCCTTCTAGGCAGTAGGCAATCCAGTTTTCCCACTCGCCCCGCGTGCTGATCCGGTACAGCAAGTTGCAGTAGTGCTCGTGGTCTTGCTCGAAAAATTCGCTCATGTGCAGCCAGGGGTTGGGCATGCCGTGCAGCCGCTGCACCATAAGCGTCAACAGCAGCCGGCCGACTCTGCCGTTGCCGTCTGAGAATGGATGGATCGCCTCGAATTGGTAGTGCACGACGAAGCACTCGACGAGCCGCTCGTAGGTCCACTCATCACGGCTGAGGTAGGTGTCGAGGTCCTCCAGGCAGCCGGCGAGATGCTCCGGTGGTGGCGGGACGAACCGCGGCTTCTTGCCAAGGCGTCCTATCCCCACTTGCCCGGTGCGGATTTCCCCGGGCCGTTTGTCCTCGCCCCGCACACCGTGCATGAGCTCGGCGTGCATCTGACGGACGAGGTGGAGGCCCAGGGGGTGCGAGGACCGTGTTGCGGCGTCCAGCGCGCGGGCGTAGTTGGCAACCTCGCGGTGTTGGTTCCGGGCGTCGTTGTCTTCGGAGGGGTCGGCCGGGTCCTGCTCGAACAACAACAGCTCGCGTGGCGTTGCGAACGTGCCTTCCATCCGCGAGGACAAAATCGCCTCACGGTCGCGGAGCGGCCGCAGCAAGAGCGCCGGATTGGGTAGAGTACGCCCGATGCCGTCGAGCCGGTGGAGGCGATTGCCCGCCTCGTTGAGGAGTGGCCAGAGCTGTTCTCCAAACCTCCACGCCGGTGGCAGCGGGCGGGGTACAAAAGCGGATTCAGTCCCCAGGAATGAAGGGATTTGGACGATCTCGCCCTCCGCCGAACTCCGGAAGTCGCCAATTCGCAACGCGTTACCTCAAATTTTAAGTTCGGGATCCAACTTAAAATTTACGCCCGATTTTTTTAAGATGCCATCCTCGTTTTAAAGTCTTTTGCAAATCCCTTCCGCGGCCCCGCTGGTCATGCCCGTCTCAAACTCTTCGCTCGCGATCGATTCCAAAAACCACTTCTTCCTGGGCCGCGACCACGACCTGGCTACTGGCGAGACGGACGACCAGTCGCCGCTGATGTACTCCAGCAAGGACCTGACGACGCACGCCGTATGCGTGGGCATGACCGGCAGCGGCAAGACGGGGCTGTGCCTGTCGCTGATCGAAGAGGCGTTGCTGGACGGCGTGCCGGTGATCGCCATCGACCCGAAGGGCGACCTCGGCAACCTGCTGCTGGCGTTCGACGACCTGGC
>JBCCQL010000499.1:0-2509 GCA_039024355.1 Planctomycetota bacterium | reverse complement strand
GCGGCCTCTTCGCTGGTGATCAGCAGGACGCCGTCCCGCAGCGTCCAGGTGAGCCCCAGGCTCCGCAGCGCGGCGGTCAGCACCACCCGCAGGCTGCGGTCTTCTAGGGCGATGGTGATCGGCTCCCGCTCGCGGACGCCTGCTTCTTCGATCGCCACCGTGTCGAGCCGGATCGGCACGCCGGCGGCCTCGCCCAGCTTCTCGACCGCCACCACCAGCGGCGTCTGCTCCAGGCGTACGGTGACCGGCTGGTCCAGCTTTTCCCGCAGCGTGAGGTGCTGCGGCGGGTCGTAGGCGAAGGTGCGCCGTGCGGGCTCGCGGATCGCCCGCAGCAGGCCCGCCACCTGCTGCTGCACGGCCTGTGTTTGGCTGACGAAGAGGACGTCGCCCAGCCACTGCAGCTCGGCCTCGCCGCCGCCGTTCGTGGCCCACGTGTCCGAGGCGACCGTCGCGCAGATCGTTTCGCTGAGCCGGTCGCGGTCGTAGCCCGCGTCGAGCAGCTCGCCCAGGTTGAACGGCTGGGTCGACAGACGCGTCGCGGCGGTCTCGGCGGACGTGACGGTCACGATGCCGTCTTCGTAGTACCAGGCGAGCCCCATCCCACGCAGCCGGTTGAGCAACAGGTAGAGCGGCTCCCCAGCCAGGCGGTCGTACACCGGCTCGCCGAGTGGCAGGCCAAGGTCTTCGAGCGCCCGCCGGTCGAACAGCACGGTCACGCCGTGCCGCTCCGCAAACCACGCCGCCACTTCTAGCAGCGACTCGCCCGAGAACTCGACCGTCGCCACGGCGGCCAGCGGCGCGGGCATCAGGCTGGCGGGGTCGATCGTCTGGGGCTCAGCAGCGATGGTCGGCGCCGTGGGCTTCGCGGCGTTGTCGGCCGCCGCGTCGCCAGCGTTCGGCCGGGCAACGTCCGGCTGGCCCACGTTCGGCTGGGCAGTGTCGTCTGCCCAAGCGGGGCGGACTAGCGCTGCCGCCAGCAGCACAACGCTGGTCGTGCTTAGCCGTGCTGCGTGGCGGCTGGCCGGGCGTCGTTGGTCGGTCTTGCGGTGCATGGCGTGCGGCTCAGGGGTTTGTCGGCCGGGCGTTCGGCCGTCGCCGCGTGGATGCTCGTCGCGGCGGTCTGGCCAGTGTAACCTGCACCGCTTCGCGATGGCGGCGCTCCGTTATTCCGGCATGTTCCCTCCCGATTGGCTTGGCCGTGCCGCCGTGATCACCGTCCACCCCATCCGCTTGCGGCTGTCCAACGCGTTTCTGGCGATCGGCCAGCGGCCGGTGCTGGTCGACGCCGGCAGCCCGGGCGAGGCCGACAAGATCGTCCGCGCGATGGCCGGCCACGGCGTCGCGCCGCGGGACCTCTCGCTGATCTTGCTGACGCACGCCCACACAGACCACGCCGGCGCCGCCAGGCAGCTGCGTGAGCGGTCGCGGGCGCCGGTGGCGCTGCACCCGGCGGACGCCGCGATGCTGGGCCGCGGCACGATGGGCCGCCTGCGGCCGGTGCGGCCCCGCCACCGGCTGCTGGAGCTGTACGTCAACCGGCCGTTCGACGGGCTTACGCCCGACGTCGGGCTAGCCGACGGCCAGCGGCTTGACGCGTACGGCCTGGCGGCGGCCGTTGTCCACACGCCCGGCCACTGCGCGGGCTCGGTGTCGGTGGTGCTGGACGGGCCGGAAGGCTCGGCCGACAGGCTGCGTGGCGAAGCGGACGAATCGGCGGGGCGCGACGCCCTGGTCGGCGACCTGCTGATTGGCGGTTTTTTGGGCGGGCTGCTCAACCGCCACCGCCCCCGCCTGCCGTACTTCGCCGACGACCCGGCCGAGCTACGCCGCAGCGTGGCCCGCATGATCGCCCGGGCCGGGGGCACTTGGTACGCTGGCCACGGCGGGCCGCTGGCGGCCTCGGACATCCCTGCTTCGTTGTTTGCCCGCGAATGACGCGAATCAGCGCGAATCAAGACGGCGTACGAGGCGTCAGCCCCGCTTCGCTGAATCGCATAACACACGTTTTCCCATGCATTCGCGCTTATTCGCGTCATTCGCGGGCCGTTGTTCGTCGTCAGTCGGCAGCAGTTTTGAGTTTCGCCGACCGTAAGCCGGCGCCTGCCGGGATCCTGTTCTGCGTCGATCCGTATCGCCGCGTTTGCATGACGCGATGAAGCAGCCGCCGGTTTACCGCGAGCGGACGCAGTTCTCGCTGGTCACGCTGCTGGCCGCCACGCTGCTAGTGGCGGCGGTGTGCCTCGTCGGCCGCTGGATCGTGGCGACGCCCGGCGCCCCGCGGCAGGCGGCGGGCGTGCTGCTGGGCATGGCGGTCGCCGGCGTGTGCCACGCCTTGCACAGCTACGGCGAAGGGCCTCGCGCACGCAACCTGCTGAAGGTGTGGCTGGCCGCGGTGGCCATGGCGTACGCGTTCTCTATCGCCGGCACGCCGCTGGCCTACAGCGCGGGGGTGCTGCTGGGCCTGGTGGCGGCGCGTTGCGGCGCAGGCTGGTTGGGGCGGTGCCTGGCG
>JBCCQL010000498.1:0-2512 GCA_039024355.1 Planctomycetota bacterium | reverse complement strand
GTGGGCCATGGACAGGCCCAGCACGCCGCCGCCGACTACCGCCCAGTGCTTCCGAGGGTCGCTCGTCATGAGATTCGTTCTACGCTTTGGCGGGTTGGTATCGGTCTCGGATCGCCTGGGTCTGGCGGCCCGGTTAGCCACGCACGCGGCGGCGGACCATCAACGAAAGGGTTTGGCGGATGGTCCGCAGCACACGCATCTTGCTGTCGCCGCCCTTGAGGTCGTAGCGGAGGATCATGGGCGCCTCGGCCATCACCAGGCCGCGGCCGCGGAGCTTCAGCAGCACGTCCACCATGCAAGAGAAGCCCTGCTCGCTGATGAAGCCGTCGCCGTGGCGGGCGATGGCGTCCTTGAGCACGCCCGCCCGGTACGCCCGGAAGCCGCAGGTGTAGTCTCGCACGCCGCGGATAGGGAACGCCGCGGTAAACATCCACCGGGCCGCGACGCTCAGCAGCACGCGGGTGAGCGGCACGCCGTGCACCTGGGCGCCCGGCTGGAAGCGTGAGCCGATCACAACGTCGCACCCTTCGCGGACCATGCCCAGCATCCGCGGCACCAGGCCCGGCGGGTGGGTGTTGTCGGCGTCCATGGTGACGATGATGTCGCCCGGCCGGGCCCGCTCGGCGGCCGCCGTAAAGCAGGTCCGCAGCGCCGCGGCCAGGCCGCTGTTCTGCTCGTGCTCGACGAGCGTCACTGGCAGGCGGAACGACGCCTGGCTGGCTGCCTCGGCGGTGCCGTCGTCGCTGCCGTCGTCGACGACGATCACCGAGTAGTCGTAGCCGCTGCCGGCCATGGCGACGCCGATGCCGTCTAGCAGCGGGCCGAGCGACTCCTCCTCGTTGTAGGCCGGCAGGGCGAATACCACACGGGGGCGTGCCGCGTCGTAGAGCTCGGCGGAGGCCGCGTCGGGGCCGGTCAGCAGGTCGTCCTGCTGCGTGGCGTCGATCAGGGTGTTGCTGGTGCTACGCTTCATGGTGTCGATTTCTGGGATCGTTCCGCGTCGCGGTCGTTCGCGCGCTGGCGGCTGGTTCTTGATTTCCGCGGGGCGTGCGCCGCCCACGGCTGTTATCCGTAGCAGACCTCGGCTTGGGGTTCTTCTCCGACGGTCGAGCGGGTGTAGACGCCCGCGGCCTGCATGCCCAGCAGCGTCAGGTACAGCGGGTTGAGCAGCAGGTACCGGCGCCACAGCCGCGTGGGTTCTTTGGCCAGGCGGTAGGCCCACTCCAGGCCGCGGTCCTGCAGCCACTTGGGGGCCTGAGCCAGCTGCTTGGCGTGGAAGTTGAACGCCGCGCCGACGGCCAGCAGCGGCATGCTGAGCGCTTCACGCATCTCGTAGGCGAAGACCTCTTGCCGCGGGCAGCCTAGGCCGACGAATGTCATCTTCGCGCCGCTGGAGCGGATCTCTTCGACCAGCTCCGCCTTCTCCTCGGCCGAGATGGTGCGGAACTTGGAGGCCCGCGTGCCCGCGATCTGCAGGCTGGGGAACTCCTCGGTCAGCCGGCTGGACAGGTCCGCCAGCAACGCCTCGCTGCCGCCGAACAAGAAGATAGGTGTGCCGAGCTCGGCGGCGCGGCCGCACAGCTTGAGCATCAGGTTGGGGCCGTACACGCGGTCGGGCAGCTTCTTGCCGTGCAGCCAGCCCAGCGCCCAGCGGACGGGCTGCCCGTCGGGGCACAGCAGGCCAAACTGGTTGAGCCGGTAGCGGTGCGTCGGGTCGAGCACGCCGGTCATCAGCCCATGCACCGCCAGCGCCGAAACCGCTAGTGGCTCGCCGGCGTCGGCGGCGTCCATCACCCGCTGGATGGCGCCCTCGTAGTCCACGGCGTCGATCTTGACGCCCAGCACGTTGTGCTTGCCTTGGTCGATCATGAGTTGGCGGTCTCCACCCAACGCTCGAGGTTGGCTTCGTAGATTTCCTTCAGGATCTCGGGCACGGCGTACTTCTGCTGCCAGTCCGGGTAGTCGTTCTGGAAGCGGCTGAGGTCGCCCACCCACCAGATGTGGTCGCCCGCCCGGTTCTGCTCCTCGTAGGAGTAGTCCAGCTCCCGGCCGGCGATCTCTTGGCCCAGCTGGATGGCTTCTAGCATCGAGCAGTTGCTGTGCCGCCCGCCGCCGATGTTGTACACGGCCGCCACGCGGGGGTTCTTGTAGAAGCAGTCGAACGCGCTGATCAGGTCGGCGCTGTGGATGTTGTCCCGCACCTGCTTGCCCTTGTAGCCGAAGACCGAGTAGTGCTCGCCGGTGACGATGCACTTCATCAGGTAGGCGAGGAAGCCGTGCAGCTTGGCGCCGGAGTGGCTGGGGCCGGTCAGGCACCCGCCGCGGAAGCAGGCGGTGGGGATGTCGAAGTAGCGGCCGTACTCCTGCACCAGCACGTCGGCCGCCACCTTCGAGGCGCCGAACAGGCTGTGCATCGAGTGGTCGATCGACATGTCCTCACGGATGCCGCCCGCGTAGGGGTGGCTGGGGTCGATCTCCCAGCGGGTCTCTTGCTCGATGAGGGGCAGCCGGT
>JBCCQL010000497.1:0-2540 GCA_039024355.1 Planctomycetota bacterium | reverse complement strand
GGCAGCGGCGCCGCGTCCAGCACCCCGCCGGGCGAGGCGAAGGGCTCGGCGACGTCCGCGGGCACGGTAACGGCCACCTCGCTCTGGTTCGCTCGGGGCAGGTTGGTGCGTAGCAGCGTGCTGGTCCCGTCTCGGCGGAGCCGGCAGGTGAGCGAGAGTTCCACCGTGCGCCGCTCGCCCGGCCGCCCCGCCAGCCACGCGACGTAGCCGCCGCGCTGGGCGTCGTAGGTGACGAACTGCTGGTCCGCCGCCCCGCCCTGGATGCGTGGCGGGGCGTCGAGGATCGCTCCGCTGAAGCCTACCGGCGCCGCAACCCGGCCTGCCGCGGCCAGCAGCACGTCGCAGCGGAGGCTCAGCTCAACCCGCTCGCCAATCACCCGGCCGGTCGCCACCAACTTCTGCCGCACGAACCGTGGCTGGGTGTCGCCGCCGTCCAGGCCCTGCAGCACACGGTAGGCCTTGGCCAGCTCCTCGTAGCTCATGCCCACGACCGGCCGCGGCACGCCTTGGTCGTCGATCCAGATGGTGGTGTCCGGCCCGGCCGCCTGGTCGGCCGGGGCGCTTGCTGCGGGCGCCGGCGTTGGCCCAGCGGCCGGCTCTTTGGCGGGCGTTGCAGCGGGCGGCGCGTCGGAGGCCCCGTTGGGCGTTGCGTCGGGCGTAGCGTTGAGCGCAGCGTCGCTGACGGGCGGCGGCTGACACCACGCCACGCCGCCGCCGGCGACCGCCACGGCCAGCGCCGCCCAGGCCAGCCCACGCCATGCAAGCCGCCCTACGCGGCGGAGCGATCGGCGGTGGGAGGGGTGTGGGCGCATCGTCGTTGGAGCCGGCGCCGGCCGGGTATCTGGCTGCGTTCGTGGCTGCGGAGGCCGTGCTGGCGCCGACGGGCGAAATACGCGTGGCGGCTTGCGCAGCGTGGGCCTGGTGTGGCACACGACGGCCACGGGAAAAGCGTTTGGGAAAAGCGGTGTGTTCGCGGCTGGGCCGTCTTGCGTGGGGACACGCCTGCCCCAGCGGGATCCTGGCGGTATTGCAGTGGTGCGTCGTGGCCGGGCGTTGAGCGTGCAAACGGGCCGCCACGCCGCCGCCGGTCCATCACCGCCCTACCCTGTTTGCCGCGCCCCGCCGCGACCCCCCTCCATAGTAACCGCCGCCCCGCCCGTGAGGTACTAAAGGCGCCGCGGCAGTCGCTGGTCTGGGCGCGGGTTGTGGGCGGCGGTCGCCGGGCCGCCCGCCGCCGGCCGCCGCCGTTTCACGCGGGCGGGGAAAGCTGACCGAGCAACGCCCGGTGCAAGGGCTCGCAAGAGGCCGCCACGCAGGGCGGCCGCCAGACGTCGAAGGCCTCGCCGTGCGGGTCGGTCACCCGGCCGCCGGCCTCGATGACCAGCAACGCCCCGGCGGCGACGTCCCACGGGTGGATCTCGCGTGCCCAGAAGGCGTCGAGCCTGCCGCACGCGACGTATGCCAGGCTCAAAGCCGCGGATCCGATCCGCCGGACAGCCTGGCACTTGGGGACGACCTGCACAAAATCGCGGAGGCCGGGCGAGTCGCTCCGCACGGCTGCCGGCAGGCTGACCGCTAGCAACGCGTCGGCCAGCCGCCGGACGCCGCTGGCAGCCAGCCGCCGGTCGCCCAGCCAGGCGCCGCAGCCGCTGGCAGCGGCGAACATTTCTTGCCGGACGGGGTCGTAAACAGCGCCGGCCACCGGCGCCGCGCCCCGCACCGCCGCCACCGAGACGGCGTAGCTAGGAAAGTCGTGCAGGTAGTTGGTGGTGCCGTCCAGCGGGTCGACCACCCAGCAGACACCGTCGGCGGGCGCGGCCTGTGCTTGCGGCGTCGAAGACTCTTCGCCGATGAACGGGTGCGCCGGGTAGGCCTGCTGCAGCACGCTGCGGACGGCCTGCTGCGACGCGATGTCTGCGTCGGTCACGAAGTCGCCCGGCCCTTTGGCGTGGGTCTCGAAGCGGCCACGCCAGTCCAGCAGCTGGGCGCCGCCGGCCAGCGCGGCCCGCTTCGCCGCGTGCATCAACGCCAGCGGCGTGGTGTCGGCCGGTGGCGGCGTGGTGTTTTGCATCGGGTTTGCCCGCCTGCCGAGGGTGTGCCGTGCCGCTTCGCAACCGTTTGCGATGTGGACCGTTTGCGTCCGAAAACCCTTTGCGATCGAAACCGGTCGGGCTAGCGGCGAACTTGGCAACGCAGCGCTAGCGGCGCCGCAATAGTCTGCCACGCGGCGGCGAATCACGGGTAGCCCCTGCGTCCACGGCGCCGCTGCCCACGGCGCCGCTGCCCATGGCTCTGCTGCCCATGGCCGGGTCACCCGGGCCCGGGGCGTTGGGGGGCGAGCGTGGGACGCCCGCAGCCTGTTGAGCCGTGGCGTGCCGGGAGCTTTCAACAAAAAAGCTGGACTTGCGTCCGCAAACTCGCCATACTCCGGGCAGAGAAAGGGAAACGGATAGGGCAGACGATCTTTTGCCGCAAATCTGCGGTTGGCGATCGCCTAATTTTCATTATCCACGTCGGACGCCCCCGTCGGCCTCTTCTCT
>JBCCQL010000496.1:0-2549 GCA_039024355.1 Planctomycetota bacterium | reverse complement strand
GGCCGGCGTCAGCAGCGTTAGCGCGCCAGTGGCGCTGTCGATAGCAAAGGCGGCGGCGTCGGCGCCCCCTGCGATCGAGTACGCCGGCACGCCGCCGTCGACGTCCGAGGAGGTGACCGTGGTGACGGCGGTCTGCCCCTCCGCCACAACCAGGGCCGCTGCGGCGCCGCCCCCGTCGGACGTGATCACCGGGGCGTCGTTTTCGGGCGTTACGGTCAGGCTCTTGGTGCGGGTGAGGCTTGTGCCGCCGTCGCCGTCGGTGAGCGTAAACTCGGCGACGCGGGCCCCCGCCGGCGGGTCTTCGGACAAGCTCCAGAAGCCGATCTGCCGCGCGACGTCTTGCACAATGCCGGCGTCGGCGTTGGCGTTGAACGTCAGGGTGAAGGGCGCCCCGCTGCCGGTCCAGCCGCCAACGAGCACGCCTGTGTGGAAGACCTGCTGCAGCGGCTCGTTGACGGTCACAGCCCCGCCGGCAACGACGCCCACGCGGTCGGCCCCGTCGCCGCCGGAGGTGACCAGCACAGTGAGCTGCCCGCCGTCGAAGTCGGCGCCGTCGGCGTCGGAAACGGTCGCAAGCGTGTCGAAGAGCGTGGGGGCCGCGTTCTCGGTGTAGGTCTTGTTCCCCTCGCCAAAGGTGAAGGCGGGGGCGTCGTTCACCGCGTTGACGTCCACGGTGATGGTGTTGGGCGCCGGGTCGGTGTCGGCGCCGCCGTTGGCCGTGCCGCCGTCGTCGCGGACCTGGAACGTGAAGCTGTCGTAACCTATGCCGTTGCCGTCGGCCGCCGGCTGGAACTTCAGCCGCCCCGCCGTGATGTCGGCGACCGCGACGGCCTGCATCGCGGCCACCGGTTCGCCGCCATCAACGACGCCATCGCTGTTCGTGTCGAGGTACAGCGTGCCGCTTGTCGGCGGCGCCGCGATGACAACCGCCGCCAGGGCGTTGCCGTCCGGGTCGCTAAAGCCGAAGTCGGCCGCGGCGAACACGTAGTCGGTGTCCTCGTCGGTGGTGACGGTGTTGTCGGCGCCGGACGGGGCGTCGTTGACTAGCAGCGTGGTGATGGCGGCCGTCTCGCTGGCGGTGCTGTAGGCGGTCGTGCCGCCGTTGCTGGTGGTGTTGTCGGTCGAGCCGGCCGAGCCCGCGGTCTGGTCCCATGCGCGGAACGTGAGTGACGCCGTCTCGACCGCCCCGCCGACGGGAACGAACCGCAGCAGGTCGGTCTCCCGTAGCAGCCGGGCGCTGGCGTCGCTGGGCGAGCCGAGCGTGAGCCACGTTGAGCCGCCATCCACCGAGTACTCGAACCCGCCGCCCAGGCCGCTGGGCGTGTGGCCCGTGATGGCGATCCCCTCGGGGTGGCCGTCGGCGTCGGTGATGCGGTCGCCGCTGGCCGAGGCGATGACGGACGCCACGGTCTGGCCCGCGCCGTTGGTGTCGTCTTCCGTGACCGGCGTGAACGTCATCGTGCCGGTGTTGTCCAGCACGGGCGCCGCGTTGGCGAACGCCGCGGTGGCGTTGGCGGCCAGTTCCGATGTGTCGCCGTAGGCGCCGCCGCCCAGGTCGACCGTCGCCGTCGCGGTAACGGTTTCGCCCGCCCCGACGCTCGCCGCCAGAAGCTGGGCGAAGCTGGCGTTGCCGGTGCCGTCGGTCGTGACCGAGGTCGAGCCAAGGAAACGCTCGGCCTCGCCGTGGCCCGAGGCGTCGCCGGTAGCGCTGGCGAAGAACTCGACGCGGAACGTGGTCGACGCGGCGCCGCTGAGTGTGCCGGTGACGGTGACCTGGCTCGCCCCGTCGGTGACGGCCGACGCCAACACCGGGAAGTTCTGCAGGTTGTTTGGCCCGGTGTCGCCGTCGCCCAGATCGTTGCCGGTGACGCCGTCCGACCCGAGGTCGATCGCCAGGCCGCCGTTGTTCCAGATTTGGTTGCCGAGGAGAGCGTTGCCCGTGCCGGCGGAGGCCAAGATCTCGATTCCAGAATCGCTGTTGTTCGCGATGAGGTTGCGCTCGCCGGGGCCTGTGCCGCCGATGGCGTTGTTCGAGGCGCCGTCGTCGATCTGGATGCCGTCGGCAAAACCGGAGACAACCGTGCCGGTGAAGTCGGTGCCGATGGCGTTGCCGAGCAGCGTGTTGCCCGACGCACCGCCGAACATCTGCACGGCGATCTGCCCGCCGCCGGTGAACTGGTTGCCGACGCCGACGCCGCCGATGGCGGTGCTGCTGGCGCCGGCCAGGATGATGGAGCGGCCCGAGAAGCCGCTGAAGCCGAGGCCGCGGATCGCGCTGCCGGCGACGCCGGACGTGATCCGCAGGCCGTCGCCGCTGAAGCCACTGCCGTCGAGCGTGACGACGACACCGCCGGCGACGAAGTCGGGCTCGGTTGAGCCGTCGATGACGATCGGGTCGGTGATGAACGGCAGCGCCGACGCCAGCATGATGACGTGCGGGCCGCTGCCGGCGATGCCGAACCGGACCTCGTCGGGCGAGGCGCCGTTGGCGGTGTTGTTGGCGGCGGTGATCGCCTCGCGGAGGGAGATCACGCCGTCGGCGCCACGGT
>JBCCQL010000495.1:0-2549 GCA_039024355.1 Planctomycetota bacterium | reverse complement strand
GCGTCGAGGAGGTCCGCGGCCTGCTCGCCGAGCGGGCGCCGCTCTACCGGGAGTGTGCTACGCTTGTGCTCGACACCGAGGGCAAGCCGCCGGAGGACCTGGCCGAAGAGGCCGCCCGCTGGCTCGAAGCCCACCCCCGCTCCTAGCCGCCCGGTTCTGTCCGCCATGGAAGGGCTCCTCGACACGCCGCTGGTGTTCCGCTTGGCGGTGGTGTTCGTGGCGTCGGCCTTCGTGGCGACGCTGCTCAACGCGGCCATCTACGCCTGGAGCTGGGCGCCGCGGCTGGTCTCGCCCTGGCAGAAGACGGCCGAGGGCGTCGCGCCGCGCGGCTGGCTCGACCGGCTGCCGGTGGTTGGCTGGCTCTGGCTGCGGCGTGACTCGGCGGTGCTGGGCCGGCGGTTCTGGGTGCGGCCGCTGGGCATCGAGCTCGGCTTCGCCGCCGGCCTCGCCGCGCTGTACTGGTGGGAGGTGGATCGGCTGGGGCTGATCGCGCCGCAGGTCGAGGAGCTGTTCCGCGCCGCCGGCGTCGCGCCGCCGGCGGTTCATGCCGCGTCGCTCGCGTGGCCGCTGCACTGCCAGTTCTTCTGCCACGCGGTGCTGGCGGCGTTGATGACCATCGCGACGTTCATCGACTTCGACGAGCGGATCATCCCCGACCAGGTCACCACACCGGGCACGCTGGCCGGGCTGATCCTGGCGACGCTCGCCCCGCTGTGCCTGCTGCCCAGCGTCCAGCCACGCATGCAGCCGCCCGTCGCCGGCCAGGCGTTGATGATCGACGCCGGCGGAGAGCCCGTGCCGATGATCGCGCCGGGCGGGGCGGGCCGCGTCTACCTGGAGCCCACGCACCCCGCCGCGCCGGGACGCGTAGCCCAGTGGCAACAGGGGCGGCCGAACCGGTTCTCGCTGCTGGTGGGCCTGGGCTGCTTCGGGTTGTGGTGCCTGGCCCTGACCGACCGCCACTGGCCCTGCCGCGGCCCGTGGTTCCGCCGCGTGGACGACAAGCTAAAGCTGGTGCTAGCCCGCGTGCGGCGCGACCTGTCGAACAGCCCGCTGCGCGAGACCCTGGCCGCCGGGCTGCTGCTGGTCGGCATCGTGTGGCTCATCGGCGGGCGCCACTGGCAGGGGCTGCTGACTTCGCTCGTCGGCATGGTCGGCGGTGGGCTCGTGGTGTGGGCGGTGCGGATCATCGGCTCCGCCGTGCTGCGGCGCGAAGCGATGGGCTTTGGCGACGTCACGCTGATGATGATGGTGGGCGCGTTCATCGGCTGGCAGCCCTGCCCGCTGATCTTCTTCTTCGCCCCCGTGGCGGGCATCTTCCTCGCCCTGGTCAACCTGCTGCTGCGTGGCGACAAGGCCATCCCGTTTGGCCCGTTCCTCTGCCTGGCGACGGTTGTGGTTTTGGTGGGGTGGGGCCCGGTCTGGGCCCGCGGGCAGATCCTCTACGGCGTCGGTTGGTTGGTGCCGGCCGTGCTGGTCGTTTGCTTTGTGCTGCTGGGCGTCTTGCTCGGCCTGCTGCAGCTGCTCAAGGCGGCGCTCGGCATCAAGGGCGAAGATTGAGGAGGCGGGGCGATTGGCTGTTGGCGATTGGCTGTCGGCTGTCGGCCGGTGGCGATTGGCGACTCGCCCACAGCCACCAATCACCAATCACCAATCACGAATCACCCACCACAACCATGCCGCTCTGCCGCACTATCTCTGCCGACCTGGCAGGCCACGAGCCGCTGCTGCGGCGGGCCCGCTACGGCGTGATCGAGACCGCCGCCGGCGCCCTCGCGGCGGTGCACTTGCGGCCGTGGCCCAAGCTGCTCTCGCTGCGTGAGCTGTGGCCCGTCGGCGACCGCTACCACGCCCGCGGCCCGGCCGACCGCTGCCGGCTGTACTACAACCAGCCGCGGGGCAGCGGCCGGTACCTCGCGCTGCGGTACGTGGCGACGACGGCCGGCACGTCCTACGCCACGTTCACCGCGGCGCTGCGTGCGTTGGACGCGATCGCCGAGATCAAGCGGGCCGACGCCCTGGTGTGCGACGCGGCGAACGCGCGGCTGTCGGACCGCTTCATGCGTCGCATGGGCTGGGCGCCGCACGCCCCCATGCCGTGGCGGAGGAACTTCATCCGCCGGTTTTATGGCGTGTACCCGTCCGGTTCGGCGGGCGGCGCCGAGCCGGCGCCCACGGGGCACGCCAATCCCTGATCGGCGTCGGTCGCCTGGACGCGGACAGCCGGCCAATCGCATCCGCGCGCCCGGTCTCTCCTCCCGTCGCGCGGCTAAAAGTCGCCGGCGCTGGCCCACAAACGGCGGCCTAAAACCGGTGGTCGAGATTTGGCGATCGGCCCGGTAGCCTGACAATCCGACGATTCTACTCTGCTCTCACCTCGCGCGCTCGCGCGGGGGCCCGTCGGCGCAAGTCGTTATGCGTCGGTCAACGCGGCCCACAAGCAGCGCCCATCGGCCGCCCGTTCGCCGCAAGAAACGCGGCCAGCCATCCGCGGCAAAGAACCCGCGGAAAAGACTGGGCCACAACAGCCCCCGCCAGCCTCAACTGGC
>JBCCQL010000494.1:0-2558 GCA_039024355.1 Planctomycetota bacterium | reverse complement strand
GCGACCGGCGCCACGGCATCAAGCGGTCCGCCAGCGACGGCCGTGGCCCTTCGGCTTGGCCAGACGCCGTTTGTGGGAAGGGCGACTGCGGGTAGGGCGATTGCGGAGGTCGCGGAGCGGCAGAGGCATACCCGGCGCCCGCGTTGGCGCCGGTGTTGTTCCCGCCGCCCAACGATGCAGCGAGGCGCGGCCCGCGCTGCTGCCCCGGACGCGACGCGAGGGCCCGCGGTGCGGCGCCGCGCGGGGCGGCCGCCGGGGTCCGGCCGCCGTAGGCGTCGCGGACGCTGGCCAGCCGCCGCCGGTCAACCCACTGCACGCCCTGCTGGCGCGAGAACTCACCGGCCGCACGCTCGCGGGCCGCCAGCTGCTCGGCCCGCGCGGTGGCCGCGGCCGCCAGTTGCGGCTGGCCCAGGCCCTGCTGCACCACGGCCAGGTTGCGGTACGTGGTGGACCCCGCGCCGCTGGCGATGGCCCGCTCCAGGGTGTCCCGCGCCGCGGCGTAGTGCCCGCCGCGGGCCAGGCCGACGCCAAGCTCGTTGGCGGCCAGGAAGTTGCCCGGGTGCGCGCCCACGGCGCTGCGGTACATGGTCAGGCTGGTCCGCTCGGCCAGCGGCGCCTCGTCGATCTCTGCCAGCCGGGCGTAGGTCTTGCCCAGCCCGTGCAGCGCCATCGAGCCGCCCTGGTCGCCCTGCACGGCGGCCGCCAGCTTGTGTTGCGCGTAGCGGTGGTAGCGGGCGATCGCTTCGCTGGGCAGCACCCAACGCGTGGCCCGGTCGCCGCCGCCGCCGTCGTCGCTGTGGTACAGCGGCGTCGCGTGCGACGCGGCCACCTGCTCAACATCAAGCCGCGCTTCTACCAGCCCGCGGGGCGAAGTGAATTGCACCGCCTCTTCAATCGCCATCAACCCAGCCCGCAGGTCGGCCGTGTGCCGGTCGGTCGCCTGCTCGGCGTCCTTGGCCCGGGCGACTTTGCCGAGCACCGCCACGAACCGCGACTTGGCGGCGTACAACGCCCCGTGCCGGCCGAGCATGAACGCCTCGCGTACGTCGGGCGCCACGAGCTGGGCGATCCGCCCCGGCGCCGGCGAGTCCAGCATCAGCTCGGCCCCCGTGGCGTTCCTCGCTAGCTCGACGGCTGGGTCCGCGGGCGGGCCAGGAGCCGCGGGCGAGTTCACGGGGGCGAGAAACAGGCTGCCGCCGACGGGCCCGTTCGACGCCACCCCGGCTGGCGGCGTGGCGTCGCCCGATGCGTCTCCTGAAGCAGAGGCCGGACTACGCGGCGGGGCCGTGGCGATCAACGCTTCCCGGTCGGGGTGGTCGTCCACCCAGTCGGGCTGTGGCGCCCCAGGTTCGAGGCCAAGGGCGTCACCCGCCGGGGCGTAGAGCACCGGGCCCGGGTCAGATGCGTCAGGCGTTTCGGATGCGAGGGGCGTGGGCTCCGCGGCGGCGGCGGGCGGCGCCTCGGGCTGCAGACGATCGATGTGACCGGTGTCAGCGAGATCAAACCCATCCGGCGTGGATTGCGGCGCCGGGGCGTGGATCGCCGGGCCTTGCACCGTCAGGCCTTGCATTGCCGGGCCTTGCACCGCCATGGACGGGGACCGATCGACCGCCGGCAGCCGGAAGCTCGCCCGCGGCGGCGGTTGCTGGTACGGCGCCGCGTAGCCGGGCGGCTCGATCCAGGCGGGGTCGATCGCGGGCCACGTTTGCAGCGTGCCAACGGCATCGGCCGCCATCGGTGCGGGATCGGCACCCATGGCGACGCTGCCGGACAGGGTTGCGGCGCTGCCGGCCGGGGTTGGAGCGCTGTCGGCCTGGTTTGAGGCCGCCGGCGGTGTGCTCCGGTCGCCGTAGCGTCGCAGCACGGCGTAGCCGAGCATCGACAGCACCACCAACGCCAACACGCACGTGGCGATACCCACGCCCGGCTTGGGCACAGGTTTGCGGCCCGGCTCGGGGGCGGGGCCGGGCGTTGGCGTTTCGGGTAAGTCCATGCGGCGGTGCAGGTGCTGTGCGGCGTTGGTCTCACGGCGGCCAAGCGGGCCCCGCGGACGACGGTCCGAAAGACCCGGCGGGCGGCGGCACGCACGGCGCAGCCCGGCTACGCGGTCCGGCTGTGCGGTTCTTGTGCCGTAGATAGGTCGTCCGGCCGGCGGCCCGGCAACCACCCAATCCGCGCCAGGCCGCTCCACCCAACCGGGGCTTGCCGGCACAGCCGTTACAGCCCGAACCGCAGGGCACGCACGCGGCGACCGGAGGCTGAAAAGCCGCCGCAATCGGTACAGCTTCCGCCGTTCACTGCGCGGCGGGCGGCCCGCGTGAAACACCATTCGCTGCTACGCGGGCGCCGCGGCCGCAACTAGGCTGGGGAGTTGAGGCCCGCCTGACGCCAGAAGCATCACCTCTCGCCGACCCGTCGAACCGACCATGCCACGCCGCATCCTTCTGCTGATGGGCACCCGGCCCGAGGCCATCAAGCTGGCGCCGGTGGTCGCCGCCCTCGACGCCGACGCGGGCTTCCTGCCGGTGGTCGTCAACACGGGCCAGCACCGCGAGTTG
>JBCCQL010000493.1:0-2564 GCA_039024355.1 Planctomycetota bacterium | reverse complement strand
GTGCTGGGGGGGCGGCGGGCGGTCGGGCCGCCGGGCTGCCGCCGGGCCGCCGCCGGGGCGGGGGGATCGCCGGGCTCGTCTTCGCCCGCCGACCGTGAGCGGCGGGGCGAATCGTAGTCACCCCGCCCGACGCCCTCATGCTAGTGAAGCCGCTCGACGCCAGCAACTTTGACGCCCGGCTGGTTGACCGCGTTGGCGACGCACGGCTACGCTTACCCGCCGTGGAAAGGGCCCGCGGGCGTCGTCGCACAGCCGTGTTGCGGGGTCACGCTGGTTCGTGTTGGTAACCGTGCCCCGCTTGATACTGCCCGGCTTGATCGTGCTTGGCGTGGGTTTCGGCTCTTCGCAGTTCTCGAACGTCCTGCCATCAACTGTCGAAGGCGGCTATGCCTGGCGCGTGTGTCATCGGTCTGCAGTGGGGCGACGAAGCCAAAGGCAAGCTGGTCGACCTGCTGACGCAGCAGCACGACTACGTGGTCCGCTACCAAGGCGGCGCCAACGCCGGCCACACGGTGGTGGTGGGCAAGGAGGTGTACAAGCTGTCGCTGCTGCCCAGCGGCATCCTCTCGCCCGGCGTGACGTGCGTGATCGCCGGCGGGGTGGTGGTGAATCCGGCCAAGGCGATCGAGGAGCTGGACGAGCTCGCCGCCCGTGGGTTCGACCAGCTGGACCGCTTGCGGATCAGCGACCGGGCCCACGTGATCATGCCCTGGCACTTCGCCGAGGATAAGGCGCTCGACCGCAGCACGGGCGACGCCGAGAACATCGGCACCACGCAGCGTGGCATCGGCCCCTGCTACCGCGACAAGGTGGGGCGGGCCTACGCCATCCGCTTCGGCGACCTGTACCGGGCGAACCTACGAGAGAAGATCGAGCACTGCGTCCGCGACAAAAACCAGTCGCTCGCCACGCTCGGCGAAGGCTTCCAGCCGCTCGACGCCGGCGAGGTCTACCGGCAGTACGCCGCGTACGCCGAGCGGCTCAGGCACCACGTCTGCGACACCACCGACCTGCTGCTGGGCGCCGCCGAGGCGGGCAAGAAGATCCTCTTCGAGGGCGCCCAGGGCGCGCTCTTGGACGTCGACCACGGCACCTACCCGTTTGTAACAAGCAGCAACAGCTCCGGCGTGGGCGTGGCCAGCGGCTCCGGCCTGCCGGCCAAGCACGTCGACCTAGTGCTGGGCGTCGTGAAGGCGTACTCCACGCGCGTCGGCGGCGGGCCCTTCCCCACCGAGCAAGACAACACCCACGGGCAGTACCTCCGCGAGCGGGGCAACGAGTACGGCACCGTCACACGCCGGCCACGCCGCTGCGGCTGGCTGGACGCCGTGGCCGTGCGGTACACGGCCCGGCTGAGCGGCGTCGACGCCATCGCCGTGATGCTGCTCGACGTGCTGAGCGGGCTGGACGAGATCAAAATCTGCACCGCCTACCGCGTCGATGGCGAGACCACCAACCGCTTCCCCAGCCACGTGGACGACCTCCGGCGTGTGGAGCCGGTCTACGAGTCGCTGCCCGGCTGGCAAGAAGACCTGACCGGCTGCCGGGCGATGGGCGACCTGCCCGCCGCCGCGCGGGCGTACCTCGACCGCGTCGGCCAGCTGGTGGGCGTGCCGGTGGAGGTTGTTTCGGTCGGGCCCGGGCGGGACCAGACGATCCTCTCGGGCAGGCTCGCCGCGATGGGCCTCACGCCCAGCTCCCTGGCGTCGGGCGCCACGGCCGCGGGGCCGCAGCCCACGGGCGTGGGGACGTAAGGGCCACAGCCCGGCGCCGCAGCCGGCCCCGCGTGGGAGACCGCCGCCATGACCACAGGCCTGAACCAGCCGCACCCGTTGGCCGCCATCGACGCGGAGCGGTGGCCGCGGCACATCGCCATCATCATGGACGGCAACGGCCGCTGGGCCGAGCGGCGGGGCCTGGCGCGGGCCGCCGGGCACGAGCAGGGCGTCCGCACCGTCCGCCGGATCACCGAGGAGTGCTCCCGCCTGCGCGAGGACCGGCCGGGCACGATCGAGCAGCTGACGCTCTACTGCCTCTCCAGCGAAAACTGGAAGCGGCCGCAGTCGGAGCTCGACTTCCTGATGCACCTGCTGCGGCAGTTCATGATCGAAGAGCGGGCGACGATCATGGCCAACAACCTGCGGGTGCGGATGCTTGGCCGCCGCGACGGCATCCCAGAGCACGTCCTGCTGGAGCTGGACAAGACCATCGCTATGAGCGGCGAGAACACGGGCATCCGCCTCAACCTGGCCATCAACTACGGCGGCCGGGCCGAGCTGGTTGACGCCACACGCGCCATCGCCCGCGGCGTGCGATCGGGCGAGATCGACCCGGCCGCGATCACCGAGCAGACGCTCTCAGACCACCTGTACACGGCCGGCGTGCCCGACCCCGACCTGCTGATCCGCACCGCCGGCGAGCTGCGGATCAGCAACTTCTTGCTCTGGCAGCTAAGCTACTCGGAGATCTGGGTGACCGGCCACTGCTGGCCGGAGTTCGACGAAGAGGCGCTTCACCAAGCCATCGGCGACTTTGCCAGCCGCGAGCGCCGCTTCGGCGGGCTC
>JBCCQL010000492.1:0-2591 GCA_039024355.1 Planctomycetota bacterium | reverse complement strand
GGCGCGGGCGCCCCGCGGGTTCGACCTCAGCCCGGCGGAGCAGGCCTACTTGGGCCAGGTCTTGAGCAAGTGGGAGGCCGAGAGCGCCGGCATCACGACGTTCAGCTGCCCCTTCACGCGGCACGTGTACAACGCCTACAGCCCGGCGAAGACCATTGCCTTCAGCATCGAAGAGGGCCGCGTCAGTTACCACAAGCCCGACCGCGGCAGCTTCAAGGTCGAGTCGATCAAGCAGTGGCAGGGCGTGCCCGTAGCGCCCGGCCAGCCGGCGCCCAACCCGCCGCAGGGGCAGCACGCGCCGGTTGACCCGTCGCGCGTCGTGGGCGACCACTGGGTTTCCGACGGCAAGAACGTGTACGAGTACCGGCACCACGCCAAGCAGCTGACCGTGACACCCATCCCGCCGGAGATGCAAGGCGAGAAGATCGCCAACGGGCCGTTCCCGTTCTTGTTTGGCGCCAAGCGGGCCGATCTAGAGCGACGCTATTGGATGCGGCTGCACCAAGACCCCAGCAGCCCCAACCCGGACGTGCTGCACCTGGTCGCCCTGCCAAAAACCCGCGTAGACGCCGTGAACTACCGCGCGGTGGAGCTGATGCTCGACCGCCGGACGCTGCTGCCCAACGCGATGCAGATCCACGGCCATCAGGGCGAACGCGAGGTTTTCGACTTCCATCTCGACCGCGTGGCGGTCAATGCCCGGCTTGACCGGCTGTGGGGCACGCTCTTCCAGTCGCCACGGACGCCGTTCGGCTGGACGCGTGTCGAGAACGGGCCTCAGCAGCAGCGGCAAGCCGCTGCGCCCGGCGTCGGCGCCCGCTGAGCCGGCGCGATTCTGCGGCCCGGGGCCCTAGCGATCGGTGAGGCCGTTCGGCGCACGCCGGCCGAGCGGCTTGCCGACATTCTTGCTGCTCGCCAATCATGCGGTGAGGCGCAGTTCGCGGTCGCCGCCGCTAGCAACAAGCGGCCGCCCGCGGCCACGCGACAACCCGCAGAGCGGCTGTTTTCTCGGGTGTTTTTGCTTTTCTGAGAAATCGTTCAAAACGTGCATCCGCGTTTGGCGGGTCTGCGTATAGTCTGCCGAGCTCATCGCCAGCGGCTCTCTCTGAGCCTGGTTGGCACCGTCCGGACTGTTGATTTACCGCAAACGAAACTTGCTTAGGAAGCCAGAGTTATGACGAAGTTTTTCGCCGCCCTGACGGCCGTAGCCGTTGCCGTGCCCGCCATCGCCGGTGATTGCCCGATGTCCAAGGGCAAGACGGTTGTGACCGTTGAGACGACCCCCGCTCACACGGTGGTGTACAAGTCGGACAAGAAGGCTAAGGACATTGTCGACACGGCCGCCGGGAACAAGGCGTTCTCTACGCTGGTCGCAGCCGTGAAGGCCGCCGGCCTGGTAGAGGCGCTGAAGGGCGAGGGCCCGTTCACCGTGTTCGCCCCCACTAACGAGGCGTTCGCCAAGCTGCCCGAGGGCACGGTTGAGAGCCTGCTGCTGCCCGAGAACAAGGACAAGCTGACGTCGATCCTGCTGTACCACGTGGTGCCCGGCAAGGTGTTGGCCAAGGACGTTGTGAACGTTGAGGCCGCCGAGACGCTGCTGACCAAGGGCGAGGGCGAGGACAAGAAGGCCGAGAAGGTCAAGGTCACCGTCAAGGACGGCAAAGTGTTCATCAACAAGTCGCAGGTTGTGACCACCGACATCATGACCTCCAACGGCGTGATCCACGTGATCGACACCGTGCTACTGCCGTAGAGCCAGCCGCACAGCCGGCGCCGCCCGGCGCCGCTGAGCCGATTCTCAGGCGGGCCCGTCGACACGGGCCCGCCTGTTTCGTTAGCCTTGCCTTGGGGTCGTCCCGTGTTGATGCTCGTCCTTGCACCCGCCGGTGGCGTGCGTCAGCCGCTCACGCGGCGTAGCTACTCCCGAGCGATTCCGCCGCCCATGGCCACCGCCGAGCAACCCCTGCTGCCCCGCATCGCCGCCGGCGACAAGCACGCGGTAGCCGAGTGCATCGACCGCTACGGCGGGCTGGTGTGGTCCTTGGCGAAGCGGTACTGCGGCGCCGGGGCAGACGCCGAGGACGCCGTGCAAGAGGTGTTCCTCGCCGTGTGGAAGAACGCCGGCCGCTACGACGCGGCGATCGCCTCCGAGGCGACCTTTGTGACAATGATCTGCCGACGGCGGCTGATCGACATGCTCCGCCGCCGCCGCTCCCCGGGCAGTGGGCCCAACGCCGAAGACGTTGAGCACGTCGCCGCACCGGCGCCAACCCCGGGCCTGGAGCTTACCGAAGAGGTGGCCCGCGTCCGCGGCTTCATGCGGCAGCTCAGCCAGGAGCAGCAGCGGGTGCTCAACCTCGGCATCTGCGAAGGGCTAAGCCAGACCGACATCGCGTCGGTCACCGGCTGGCCGCTGGGCACGGTGAAGTCGCACGCCCGGCGTGGGATGCAGCGGCTGCGACGGCTTGTATCTGCGTCGGACGCTTCGGCGGCTGATTCGCCAACGCCCGAACCCCCAACCGATGGTTCTACGGCCCCGGAGCACTCCGTGGACGCCGCTCCAGCCCGCCCGGCCGACCGGCAGACGGAGG
>JBCCQL010000491.1:0-2597 GCA_039024355.1 Planctomycetota bacterium | reverse complement strand
GCCCGCGTCGCCAAAGTGGCCGCCGCAGACTTCACCCACGGCATCGACGGCCACACACCGGTTGCCGAGGGAGTGCCGATGCCAGCCGGCCGCTACAACCTGCTAGCCGGCCTGATCGAACTCGAGTACGCATCGGGGGCAAGACTCGTCATCCAGGCCCCGGCCGATTTCCAACTGGTCGACGACCAGACGGTAGGCCTGTCGAGTGGGCGCCTCGCCGCGCACGTCCCGGAGCCGGCCGCAGGCTTCGTCGTCGAGACAGCCGGCGGCCGCATTATCGATCTGGGCACCGCTTTTGGGGTCGAAGCCGACGAGTCAAACGGCACGGCTATCTACGTCTTCGACGGCGAAGTCAGCGTGGAGCCCGCGGGCCGCGTGCCGCAAGACGAGAAGCGGCTTACCCTGGTCGGCGGCACCGCCACACGCATCGACAGCGTTACCGGCACCCCGGCGGGCATCGCCTTCGACGATCAGAAGATCTTGCGGTCGTTCTCCAACGGTCAGAGCCGCTACTCCGCGGGCGTGCGGGCCCTGGGGCCCACGCTCTACTACGAGATGGAGCCGACGCCCAGCGGGTCTATCCTGTACGACACCTCTTCTGCCCCGCAGCCCTCTCAGCACGCCGGCCACACGGCATGGATCGCCGGCGACGCGAACCGGTCTGTCTTGTGGTGCGCCGGCAAAGTGGGCACCGCCATCGAGATGCACGGCCCGCGGGACGGCACCTGGATCGCGGCGCCAGACTACCCGAGGGCAGAGCAAGACGCGCTGAGCATCGTGGCGTGGGTCTACGCAGAGACCCGGCCCATGTGGGCCAGCATCGCCAAGAACTGGGGCGAGTCGACGTGCGGCCAGGCCCACCTCGGCCTGCGTGGCTACGGCGGCGAGCTGGCGGCGCACATAACCGACCGCAACGGCCAAGAGGTGGCTGCCGTCGACACGGCGCCGCTCCCGCTGCACAGCTGGCAGCATGTCGCTATGGTCGTCGAGGGGGATGAGCTCCGCCTGTACCGCAACGGCGAGCGTGTGGCCAGCACCGCCACCGACGGCCTCGGCGTAAACCCCAGCCTCCGCAAGCTGGCCATCGGCTGCAAGCTGAACGACGAAGAGTCCGGCCCCGTGCCGTTCGGCCAGTGGGACGGCCGCCTCGACGAGCTGGCCGTCTTCAACAAAGCCTTGAGCGACGCCCAGGTGCTCAGCCTCTACCGCCTCGTCGCCGACGAGCAGCGCGTCAGCATGAAGCCGAGTGCCGGCGGGCAGCAGCCGCCTGGCAACCGGCAGTAACCGGTTCGGCCGCGGCTGCCGGCGGGTCTCGATCGGGCCGCCCGCGCGACGCGCGAGCTGACGCGTGTGTCCGCTACTCGTTGCCCGGCGTATCGTCCCCACCGATCTTGGCGGCCGCCAGCTCTGCCTCGCTAGCGGCTTTCCGCGCGCGGAGGGCCGAGGGGTGCTCTTCGCCGAGCTTTGATACGCAGGCCCGGTGCAGCCGGCGATACGTATCCGCCGCTTGGCCGTGCTCCCCGGCGGAGGTGTAGGCTACGGCGAGGTTCACCATCGACCGCAACGTTTCCTCGTGCTCATCGCCGTAAACCTCTGCGTAGCCCGCCAAGACCTCCTCATACAATTCCGTTGCTTCGCCGAGTCGGTCCATGAGTTCGTAAGCACGACCCAAATTGCCTGCAGACGACAAGAAGTCCAGGCTCACGCGTTGCCGAACTGTCTTCCGCCGTGCGGCGACCACCGCCTCGTAGAGCGGCACCGCTTGATCGAGCTTGCCGGCGGCTTGGAGGGCTACCGCCAGGTTGTTCATCGAGGTCAGCGTCTGCGGGTGGGTCTCGCCGAGCAGTTCTTCCTGCAGCCCGAGCGTGTCTTGCAGCATCCGCGTCGCCTCCTCGTGCCTGCCCGCGGCGTGGTAGGCGCTGCCCAATGTGTTCATCGTGACAAGCAGGTCCGGCGGCGTGGCGCCGGGCCTCTCTCGGTAGGCGGCAACGATCTTTTCGAGCAACCCGATGGCGTCTTCAAGCCGGCCCATCCCCCCATAGACGGCGGCCAGGCTGTGCATATTTGCGAGTGTGTTAGGGTGCGAGTCGCCCAGCAGGTCCGTACACGCGGCGAGCGCCTGCTCGAGCAGCGGCAGCGCCTGCTGGAAGCGCCCGACCGACGCATACGCCCGGCCCAGGCTGTGCATCGCCGTGATCGTGGCCGGGTGTTTGTCGCCGAAGGCTGCCCTTTGTTTACCCAAGACCAGCTCGAGTAGCGGGACCGCTTCGTCGTAATCGCCCAGGACCTCGTGGCTGTCCGCCAGCGCGTTCACCGCAATCAGGGTTTGCGGGTGGTCACCGCCCAGCGTTTGGGTCTGCAGGTCGACGGCTTTTTGTTGGACGCGGATGGCGTCGTGGTATTGGCCCAGGCCGCGGTAGGAATCGCCCAGGGCTTCTAGCAGGGCGGCTTGGGTGCGGGGCTGGTCGGCTAGGGTTTGGTTGACCTCTTCCTCGGCCTGCTTCAGGACCTCGACCACCGTGATCTTGCGGCCGTCGCGCTCCGGGTCGGGGCTGCGGAAGGCGCCCACCAGGACGCCGTTGACCGCCTCGGCCTCG
>JBCCQL010000490.1:0-2606 GCA_039024355.1 Planctomycetota bacterium | reverse complement strand
GGGAGAAGCCTGTTGGCCACGCTCGGGCTGCGCCGCGGCGGGCAAGCTGTCCTGGCTCGCCCAAGGGAGCGGGCACGGCGGGCTCAGCCACGCCGCCGGCCCCGGCGGGCTCAGCCGCACCAGTGGCTCAGCTCGCGGAGGTAGTCCAGCGCCTCGTCCAGCTCCGGGGCGTCGGCGCCGGGGACGCGGCCGCCGCGGTCGCACTCGCCCAGCAGCACCAGCTCCGCGTAGCTCTCGTCCTGCCGCAGCCGGCGGAGGCGCCGCCGGCCGATGGTGCCGTCGGCGATCTTGTGGGCCTCCATGTGGTGGGCGATCAGCCACGCGGTGCGCCCGGTGATCGACCCGCCGAGCGCCTCGAGCCCCGCCGCCACGTGGTCCGCCGCGTCGACCCCTTTGCCGACGTCGTGCAGCAGCGCGGCGGTCAAAAACTCCTCGTCGTAGGGCAGCGCGTCCCGCGCCAGGTCGAACACCTGCAGGCTGTGGTACAGGGCGTCCCCCTCCGGGTGGTAGTCCGGCCGCTGCACGACCGACTCCAGCGGCAGAAGGATCGCCTCGAAGAGCTGGAAGCGGTCGACCCCGGCCGCGGCGTCGGCCAGCTCCGCGTCCAGGTCGACCGCCGGGTACCACACGGCCAGCCGCTGGCGGAGCTGCTTGACGCTGGCCCGCTCGATGGCCCGGCCGGTGATCGAGCTCTTGAAGACGTGGTGCGCCTGGCGGGCGGCGTACACCGTGAGCTCGACGGGCCACCGCTTCGCCGAGGGCCCCGCGGCGTGGCCGTCGACGTGGATGTGGCGGAACGTCTGCTGCTCGCCCCCCTTGCGGACCTGCTTGCGCTCGACCCGGTAGGCGAGCCCCTCGCGCTCCAGCACGTGGGTGATCGCCTCGACCGAATCGGAGAAGACGTGCAGGTCGATGTCGGACCCCTCGCGGACGTGGCCCGTCAGGACGCTGCCGATCAGCCGCGGGCGGAACGCGGCGAGCGTCTGCATCAGCCGCAGGGCCGCCAGCCGCATGGCCTGCAGGTCGGCGGTGCGGGCGTCGCCCTCGTAGAGCCGGGCGAACACCAGCACCTGGTCCCGCACCTCGGCGTTGGAGGGCAGGTCCGCTGGCTTGACCCAGCCGCGGCCGCCGCCCAGCAGCCGGCGGGCGGCCTTCATCTTGGCCCGGAGGTACTCGGACTCTTGCCGCTGGTACATCAGGCGGGCCGCCTCGTGGGCGATCTGCCGCCGCAGCTTCGTGTTTTCCAAAACGGGCGCCGTGAGCCCAGGTTGCCGGCGCGGGGCGTGCGGGGTAAGCGCCGCCGGTTGGCGACGCAAAGACGGTGCGTGAAGAGCGCTTTGAGCGTAACAAGACGCGGAGCGAAACGCCAAACCTGGGGCGTCGGACACCAGCTTTTCGGCCGGCCCGGGCGCCCTAGTTCTGTTCGCGAGGTCCGTCGCCCGCCGCGTTGTTTGCTGCGTCGTTTGCGGCAGCATCGCCAGCCGAATCGTCGCCTGGCAAATCCTCGGCGGCCAGCAGCCGGGCGGCCTGCTCGTCGGTCAGGTTCTCGATGTCGGCCAGCAGGGCTTCGAGCTGCCCGCCGGCGGCAGGCGCCGCTACGACAGGATCGGCTACGCCAGCACCAACGGGGCCGATCGGCGCGCCGGCGGCCTGCTCGGCCGGTTCTTGCTCGGCCAGCTTCTGCTCCGCCAGCGTCTGCTCTGCCAAGTAGCGGGCCATCGCCACGGGCGTCGGGTAGTTCCAGGCGACCACCGGCGGCAGCGGCACGCCGAAGGCCCGCTCCAGCTCGCCGGCCAGCTCGACCGCCGTGAGCGAATCGAGCCCCAGCTCAGCGAACGGCCGGTCGCGGTCTGCGCGCGTGGCGTCCAGTCCGACGTGGCTCACCAGCCAGGCGAGCATCCAGTCTTCGATCCGCTCGGCGGCGTCGGCCGCGGGCAAGCCGGCCAGGTCGGGCGCCCGGTGCGCATTGGGGCGATCGCCCTCTTGCGCCGCCACGCCCGCCTGCCATGCGTGCAGCACCCTGAGCTCGCCGGCTGTGTACTGCTGGCGGCACAGCCCACGCTGCACCTTGCCGCTGGAGGTCACCGGCAGCGACGACTGGCGGATCAGCACTACGGCGTCCGGCGCCACCTCGTGCTCGGCCAGCACCGCGCGGCGGATCGCCTCGACCACGGCCGGCCGCGCCGCCTCGCGGCATGTGCGGGCGATCTGGTGCACCAGCACCAGCCGCGGCGCCACGGCGTGCAGGGCGTCAGCGGAGGCCTGATTCGCTTCGACGGCGAACGCCGCGCCGGGCAGCACGTCGGGGTGGGCGGCCTGGGCCGTCTGCTCGATGTCTTGCGGGTAGTAGTTGCGGCCGCGGAGGATGATGACGTCCTTCAGCCGACCGGTGATGAACAGCTCGCCGCCGTACAGGAAACCGAGGTCGCCCGTGCGTAGCAGCACGCCTGCGTGGCCCTCGACCGTGGCGGCGAAAAGGCGGGCCGTCTCTTCCGGCCGGCGCCAGTAGCCGGCCGCCACCGATGGGCCCTGCACCAGCACTTCGCCGACGCGCCGCTCCGGCAGCGGCCGCAGCGGCAGCGGATCGCCGGCGGCCCCTTCATCGC
>JBCCQL010000489.1:0-2631 GCA_039024355.1 Planctomycetota bacterium | reverse complement strand
GGGAACGCGTAGCAGCGGACGCCGGCGGCGACCGCCGACGCCAGCCCGTCCGTGTTGTCCTCGAGGTGCTCAGTTTCGCCACGCTGGCCGGCGAATCCCCCGCCGCCAGCGGCCCTTGAGGCTCGTGGGCTGCAGAGCGTGGCGCCGCCGAGCCGGCGAGAAGCCCCTTGGCGGTGACCCCGCCCATCGGCTAACCTTTCTTGCCCGCAAATCCTTCACGCTTAGAACGGTGCGACGATCATGGCCCGGCAGTGCTTCTACACAGGCAAGAAAGCCCGCAAGGGCAACCGCGTGCAGACACGCGGCAAGAAGAAGTACCTGGGCGGCGTCGGCACCAAGATCACCGGCATTACGCGCCGGAAGTTCAAGCCGAACCTGCAGACGGTGCGGGCGGTGGTAGATGGCCAGGTGAAGCGGATCACCGTAAGCACGCAGGCCATCCGGATGGGCTTGGTCGAGAAGCCGGTGGTCAACAAGCCGTTTGTCGTGAAAGAGACGGCCGAGTAGCCGGTGCCGCTGCACGCCGGCGTGCTACAAGTGGCATCCTAGCGCAGCAAGTCTGGCTTCGCCCGAACTGACTAGCTCCACGCGGCTGCATCCACGCTCCCACAGCCGTTCTACGGAGTGAACGCCGCGGTGCCTGAGACGCGGGAGAATTCAACGGCGTGTCCGCTAGCGTAACCACGCTGAACGTCGCTAACGCTGATCGTCCGCCGCTACCAGCCGGTCTTCTTCAGGCCTGGCCTACCAGCTGGCCTTCTTGAGGCCGGGGATGAGCCCCTGGTCCGCGAGCTCGCGGATCATGATGCGAGAGATACCGAACTTGCGGTAGTAGCCCCGCGTCCGGCCGGTCAGCTTGCAGTAGTTGCGGTAGCGTGTGCGGCTAGAGTTGCGGGGCAGCAGCTTCAGAGCGGCGTAGTCTCCGTCCTTCTTGAGCTGGGCACGCCGCTCGGCGTAGCGATCAACCAGCTCTTCGATGTGCTTCATCTTTGCAACGGTAGACTTCGACGCCATGGCATTGTCCGCGTGAACGAGCTTCGGTTGGGCAGGCGGGGCAAGTGGCCCGCCGCTGTGGTTTGCGGGGCCACCGAGAATATCACGGCGTCGCGGCGGCCGGAAGGGGTTTGTCGCCGCCGCGGGGTGCGGGGCGGCCGCAAAAAACGCTGCGGAACAGCGTCGCCGCGGGGCGTTGGGTGTGGCGCGTGGGGCGTGGGGCGTGGTTTGCCGAGGGGGCCGCAAGAACCCTCCGACCAACGGGTGGTCGGACAGAGCCTTCTTGTAGCGCGATCTCATCGTGTCGTTCTGCGAAGCGTTCCCCCCCAAGGTGCCAATCGTGTGCTCACGCACCCGCCGGCGGAGGGCTCTTGCAGGCTCCTCGGCACTCCGGCGAGCAAGACGCCCTCCGCCGCGGGCCAGTCTGCCCTGCTGGGACAGTCTGCCCCGCTGTGCCCGGCTGCCCCGCTGGGCGGGGGCAGCCGGCGGCGATGTGCGTCTGCTGGCCGTGCCGCGCGTCATTCGCGGTCTACACGACGGTCGTTCCAAGACCCGCCGGCGGGAGAGGCGGCTGCCAACCTGCGGGGGCTCTCCACCGCATGGCAGCCGGCTGTGAAAAGCGAGGCGGAGACCCGCCCGGAGTACTCTTCGCGGCGTTGCCTCCCAACACCGCTGGCAGGGTATGCCCTGCGGAGTTAAGCGTCAACGATTTCGCAAGGGAATACGCCCTTTCTTCATTTATCGGTCGCTGTCGGGTGCTAGCAGACCGGCCGGTTGGCCCTGTCAAACGCTGCCCGCGAAGGACGCGAATAGACGCGAATATCGCGAACGGACGTGGCACGCTGCGTCGCTGCTTCTGCGCAGGTAGCGGCGGCGCCCAGGCCGAAGGCAATCGCCCCGCGATTCCCGCGTATCCGCGGTATTCGCGGGCCTTCTCCGCATCCGTGCTTTGCCCTCTCACGCGCCGGTTGCAGTCGAAGTATGGCCTGCCGCCCGCCACACGTTGGCGTCGTCGTCGCCGGAAGCTTGTCAAAGGCTGCTATAATCGGGGCCTCCCCGCAGCCCCGCCACGCCCCGGCAAACCCCTGAGCACGTCATGGCCGACTTGTCGTTGACGCAAACGATCCACGCCCCTCTCGAGCGGGTGTTCCAGCTGGCGACCGACCTGCCGCGGGCGGCGGAGCACATCTCGGGCGTCGACCGGATCGAGCTGCTCACCGACGGTCCCATCGGCGCCGGCACGCGGTGGCGAGAGACCCGCACGATGATGGGCCGCCAGGCGACCGAGGAGCTAGAGATCACGGCGTTCGACCCGCCGCGTGGATACACCGCAGAGTGCGACTCGTGCGGGTGCCATTTTGTCTCGACCTTCGCCATGGCTGAGGTAGAGGGCGGCACAGAGGTGCGGCTGACGCTGGCCACCACCGCCCAGTCGATGGTGGCCAAGCTGATGTCGCCGCTGTCGGCCCTGACGATGGGGGCCGCGAAGAAGGCGATCGAGCAAGACTTGATCGATCTGAAGCAAGCCGCCGAGGCGGCGCCCGTCGGCGGTTCGGCGGCGCCTTCGACCCAGGCCGGCGTATGAAAAGCCGCACGAGCCACAACGCACCGCGGCCCGGCGTGGCGCCGCTGGCGGTG
>JBCCQL010000488.1:0-2638 GCA_039024355.1 Planctomycetota bacterium | reverse complement strand
GCGCGATCTACCGGTCCTCGCAATTGGGCACGCCCGTCAAGCTGCCGCTGGATGACGACCGCCTGCCCACCGATGGCCGCTAACTCCACCGCCAGCTGACTCCGCCGCCCGCTAACCCCGCCGCCCGCCTCGCGGCCGCAGCCGCCCGCCCGATGAAGCCGCTGACCGCTCTCTTCCGTCAAACGTGGTGGCTGTGGCTGGGGTGCGCCGTGGCCGTGGCGGCGATGGTGCGGTACCTCGACCCGTTCTTCCTGGTGCTAGCTCCGATGCTGACGGTCGTGTTCGTCTACTTCGCGTACATGCGGTTCGACAGCGCCGGCCGGCCCCGCGAGGTGTGAGGCCGCAGGCGGCCGTTGCCCCTCGCCGCAAACTGCTCTTCGGCCCCGGCCGGCGGTCTGGCACACTGCCGGCGTGGCGAGAAACCTGCGGAAGCACGCGGCGGATTACACGGCGTACCTCGCGCTGCGGGTGGCGATTGCGCTGCTGCAGGCGCTGCCGCTCGCGGCGTGCGAGCGGCTAGCCGGCGGCTTGGCGTGGCTTGTGGGTGATCGGCTGGGCATGCGGCGGCGCGTGCTTGAAGAAAACCTCCGCACCGCGTTCCCCGACTGGACGCACGCCCAGCGGCAGCGGTGCGGCCAAGCCATGTGGCGCCACCTGTTCTTGATGGTCGCCGAGATCGCCCACACGCCACGCAAGATGCACCGCACCAACTGGCGGCAGCGATACGACGTGCCCGACGTGAAGACCATCGTCCACACGCTCCTAAGCAGCCGGGCGAAGGTGGTCATCTGCGGGCACTACGGCAACTTTGAGCTGGGCGGCTACCTGCTGGGCCTGTTCGGCTTCCCGACGCACACCGTCGCACGCCCGCTGGACAACCCGTACGTCAACCGCTTTGTCAACGAGTTCCGCGGACGCACCGGCCAGTACATCCTGCCGAAAGTCGGCAGCCGCGACGCGATCGAGCGGGTGCTGGACGGCGGCGGCACGCTGGCGTTGCTGGGCGACCAGGCGGCGGGCGAGAAGGCGTGCTGGGTCAACTTTTTCGGCCGGCCCGCCTCGACGCACAAAGCGGTATCGCTGTTCACCCTCTCGTACGCGGCGCCCACGCTGGTGCTGGCCGCCCAGCGTATCGGCGGGCCGCTGCGGTACCGCGGCGTGCTGGGCGGCGCGATCGATCCGCAGGCGCCGGGCTTCGCCCACGGCGGCACGCAGGAGCTGACGAACTGGTTCACCGAGCGGCTGGAGGGCCTCATACGCGGAGCGCCCGAGCAGTACTGGTGGGTGCACCGGCGGTGGCGGAGCGAGCCTCCCGAGCGGGTGCAGCGGCGGCTCGCCAGAGAGCGGGAGGCCGCGGGCCGGGAGCAGCATCGCGGGCGGCCGGACGATGCGGCTGAGGCGAGAGCGGCAGCGGGCCCCGGCACGACGACGGACGCGGCATAACCGGCAACCGGGCGATCGGCACGGACACGCACGCGGCGAGGCTCGGTTTGCGGCGACCGGCGGCGCCGATACGATACCTGCGTCAGCCGCCGCCCACCCGGCACGCCAGCCGCCCGAGCCGTCCGTGTTCAAGCTGCGTCGTTTCCACAACACCGACCCGCCGCACCTGGCCGAGATCTGGCGGAGCCAGCCGCCGCAGCGTGGGCTGATGCAGCCGATGTCGGCCGGCCTACTTGAGCATTGCGTCTTCTCACGGCAGTACTTCGACCCGGAGGGGCTGATCGTCGCCACGCGTGACGAGACGCCCGTCGGGTTCGCCCACGCCGGGTTCGGCCCCCACGACGACGGCGCCCAGCTCGACCGCGACCTGGGGGCCACGCAGCTGGTCATGCTCCGCACCGACGGCAGCTACCCGCGGCTTGCCGACGAGCTGCTCCGCGCCAGCGAGCAGTACCTCCGTTCGCGTGGCGCCAAGGTGCTGTACGGCGGCGGCATCAGCCCGATCAACCCGTTCTACCTCGGCCTGTACGGCGGGAGCGAGCTGCCCGGCGTGCTGGACTCCGACACCGGCCAGCGGGAACTGTTCTTGCGGAACAACTACGCCGATACCGGGCGTGTGGTGGTGCTGCAGCGGGAGCTGGCCCGTTTCCGGACGTTCATGTCGAGGACCCAGAGGCAGCTCCGGCGAGAGCTGCTGGTGGAGTACGACCCGGCGCCGACGCCGCCCGATTGGTTCGAGGCGTGCCAGTTTGCCGGCACGGACCAGGTGGACTTTACGCTCACCCGCCGCCGGGACTCGGCGGTGCTGGCCAGCGTGCGGTTCTGGGACATCGAGCCGCTGGCCAGCAGCTGGGGCATCCGCACCGCGGGCATGCACGACTTGTACGTCGAGCCCGGCTTCCGCCGAGAGGGGCTGGGCTCGTACCTGCTGGCCGAGGCGTTCAAAGAGGTGCAGCGCCGCGGCATCGCCATGATCGAGGCCCATACCATGGCCGACAACGAGGCCGCGCTGGCGTTCTACAAGAAGCTGGGCTTCACGCAGGTAGACGGCGGCACGGTGCTCAGGCGTCAGGCGTGAGCGGGGCGTCAGGTGTGACCGGGGCGTCAGGCGTGACCGGCGGGTCTGCCTCCTCCCCCGGTGTAAGCGTGCTCAAGCCCGACGACGGCCGGGCGTGCCGCCGACGTTTTGCGTTGC
>JBCCQL010000487.1:0-2644 GCA_039024355.1 Planctomycetota bacterium | reverse complement strand
GTCCTGGCGCCGTCCGGCCTGGTGATGGCGTTCTACGCCGCCGGCGGGCCGGTTGCCGTGGCGGGCTTCGCGACGCTGGCGGCGGCCACCGCCGCGTGCGCGGCGATGGGCTGGCGGTCGGCCGTCGCCCGCCGGTTCGACGCCCACCGCTGGTGGATGCTGCGGTGCTACGCGGTGCTTTCGTCGGCGGTCGTGCTCCGCGCGATCGGCGGCCTGGCCCAGGTCTTGTCGCTCGACGGGGCGTACCCGCTGGCCGCGTGGGCCAGCTGGCTGGCGCCGCTAGCGGCGGTAGAGCTGTGGCGGTGCTGGCCGCGTCGGGCACCGGCCGCGCTGGCGCCGGCCGCGCGGCCGCCGTCTACGAGGTTGCCCCAAGCCGCCTCCACTACGGCAGCGTTTCTCCGCCGGCGATCGTGAGCATCGCCCGCAGGATTGAGCGATCGACGTCGGTAGAGATGGCCGCAGAGTGGCCATCGCCGAACGCCGCGATCATCTGTCCCGGGTGCTGCATCCGCGTTTCTGGACCGATAGCGGCTACCTCTTCCGCTGAGATGTCGTGCGGGCTCATCCAGTGCACGGCATGCTTGGCCGGGGCGTCGATCAGCATGATGGTACGGCTAGACCCGTCGGTCATCGCGGCAAACGTACACCGCTTGACGCCGTCGAACACGCAGCCCGGCCCACTGACTCCGAGGTAGGTGGTATGGCCCGCTTGGAGCGCGACGCTGGGGCACTGGAAGCACTCGAGGCTCATCGCCCGTGCGCGGGCATTCGCCGGGTCGTCCCATGGCCGGGTGAGGTCGATGATGTCGTACAGGGCTTGTTCCTCAAGGTAGGGCAGCAGCAGGGTCCGCCAGCTGTGCAGCCGGTTGCCATCCGCGTCTACCGTGTACGCAGGCGGGAAGGACCCGTGGTCGGCCTCGTAGTTGTGCAACGCCTGGGCGATGAATTTCATCTGGTTCAAGCACATGTTGCGACGCGCAACTTCCGGTGCTCCGCGTTTTGCAGGGAGCAGAAGCAGTACCAAGATCGCCAGGACAACGGCTACGCCCAGATACGCAACCATCCGTGAACCACCGGTGGTAGTCTTGGCGGTCTTTACAGATCCGCCCGGCGTTTCGGGGCTCTCGTAAGGGTTCTCGCTCATGCGAAGGCTCGCGTGCTGCGTGGCGGCCGGGTGATACGCCAGTCTCCTGTCGATGCTGCTACGGCAGCGTTTCTCCGCCGGCGATCGTGAGAAGCGCCCTGAGGATGGAGCGATCGGTGTCGGTGTTGATGAACCCGCAATGACCATCCGCAAACGCGGCGTTGAAGCCTCCGGGGTGCGGCGGCGGCGTATCTGGTCCGATGGCGGCTACCTCTTCGGCTGAGATGTCTTGCGGGCTCATCCAGTGCACGGCGTGCTTGGCTGGGGCGTCGACTAACATCACGGTCGTGCCGGTGCCGTCGGTGATATCGGCGAAGGTCCGCTCCGTGGCTCCATCGAAGAAGCAGCCCGGCCCGGTCACGCCGAGGTAGTTGGTGTGACCTTCTTCGAGCGTGACGCTGGGGCACTGGAAGAACTCGAGGCTCACCGCCCGCGCGGCGGCGTTCGCCGGGTCGTCCCACGGCCGGGTGAGGTCGATGATGTCGTAAAGGGCTTGCTCCTCCAGGTACGGCAGCAGCAGCGTCCGCCAACTGTGCAGTCGGTTGCCATCCGCGTCTACCGTGTACGCAGGCGGGAAGGCGCCGTGGTCGGCCTCGTAGCTGTGCAATGCATAGCCGATTTGTTTCATGTGGCTCGAGCACGTGGTGCGACGCGCAGCTTCCGGTGCTCCGCGGAAAACAGGGAGCGACAGAGCTGCCAACACCGCTAGAACCACAGGCACACCCAAGCAGCCCAAAGCGGTTGCGCCGACAACGGCGGTACCCGTGGCTTCGCTCTTTCGGCCCGGCGTTTCGGGGCTTTCGTACGGGTTCTCGCTCATCATAAGGCTCGCGTGCTGCGTGGCGGTGGCCGTGGCAAGCGGGGGGAGGTCGGTGGTAGTAACGATAAGCGATTCGGGCCGTAGGCTGCAGCCTATTGCGTGGCTGCGTGGCTGCCGCCCGTTGCTTGCCGCTGGGGCCCGCGAATGACGCGGATATGCGCGAACAGCACGGCAGGTGGCCGTTGCGTGCAGCGGGCGTAGCCTGGCGAGCGTGGGCAGCCGCTGCCGCCCGCCGGCTCCGCTTCGTTTCGTTTGCGTCTTTCGCGCAATTCGCGGGCAAGCTCGCGCACCCGTGACGGACGCGTTGTGACGCCACGCCCGGCGGCACGCCAGAATCGCACGCCGTAGAAAAGCCGAAGGGCCCCCGCTCGCCGGGGCGGGGGCCCTTCGTGTCGGCTGACCGGCAGATCGCGGCCCGCGGGCGGGTTGATCGTCCGGAGACCCACAGCCACAATCTGCCATCGTCGCCGCGGGCGGCTTTTCTTGACCGTACCGGCCGTGTTTTCTCTCCCCGCAACCGTAAGGGCCGATACGAGTGAGCCAGCCCGCACAACCGGCAGACGCGGACCCCGCCACCGGCGGCGAGCCCGCGGCCCCGTCCGCAGTCGCCAAGCTCGCGCTCGAAGACGGCGCCGTTTACACCGGCCGGTCGATCGGCGCCGCGGGCGAGGTGTTCGGCG
>JBCCQL010000486.1:0-2653 GCA_039024355.1 Planctomycetota bacterium | reverse complement strand
CGCCGGACTAGCCCGCCGCCGCGGCTGACGGCGCGGGCAGCGGCCGCCGCTTGGCGTGGTGCAGCCGATCTGGCGTCCAGTCGCGCGGGTTGCTACGGTCCGCGCGGAGGCCACCGGCCTGCCGCCGGGCCCTCCAGTTTCAGCCGAAGCCGCCTAGGGAAGCAAGATGCTAGCCGTGCGAGGGATCGTGTTTTCATCCGCTTTGGTTGTGATGGCCCTGTGCGTACAGGCGCAGGCCGAGCCGCTCTGGAAGCGGTTTATGCCCGTCAAGCGGGTGCCCGCCGATGCAGCGGCCAGCTACACGCTGGCCGAGGGCAACGGCCCCTGGATGATCATGGCCTGCACGTTTTCTGGCCCGGGGGCCGAGGCCCAGGCCCGCGAGCTGGTGCTGGAATTCCGCCAGCGCTACAACACACCGGCGTTCGCCCACGCCATGCAGTTTGACTTGTCGTCGGAGACGGTCGGCCGGGGCATCGACAAGTACGGCGCCCCCATCAAGATGCGGCACAAGCGGGGCGACCGCTTGCAGGAGTGGGCCGTGCTGGCCGGCGAGTTCCCCTCCATCGACGACCCACAGGCCCAGAAGCTGCTGCGGAGCGTCAAGACCATGCGGCCCGAGGCGCTTAACCCCCAGGCCCGCGGCGGCGAGACCTCGCAGAGCCTGGCGTTCGCCCGGTCGGTGCAGCGGCGGCTGGTTCCGCGGCTGGGGCAGAGCAAGCAGCTGGGGCCGATGCGCACGGCGTTCTTGGCCCGCAACCCGCTGCTGCCGCGCGAGTACTTTGTGCCCAAGGGCGTCGATAAGTTCGTCGAGAAGATGAACCGCGGCGCCCGCTACAGCCTGCTGAACAACCCCAAGCCGTTTACCGTGAAGGTGGCCACGTTCAGCGGGCAGACGGTGATCCAGGGCGCGGCGAACGCGCCCAAGGCGAAGCGGCGGAAGCTCTCGCCGCTGGAAGAGGCCGCCTACAACGCGGAGCTGCTGGCCGCCGCCCTGCGGGAGGCCAATTTCGAGGCTTACGAGTTCCACGACCGCTACCAGAGCATCGTCACGGTGGGCGGCTTCGACGCGGCGGACCTCAAGGCGCCGCCGGCGGAGATGGCGCAGATCTTCCGCACCTTCGGCGCAGCGTTCAACACGCCGGAGGACCCGCTGCAGCACGCGCGGCTCGACCAGAAGGTGGGCTCGATCACCCAGCAGCACCTGCTGCAATTTCAGCAGCAGTTCCGCCAACGGCAGCAGAATCAGCCCAGCATGCTGGCCGGCGGGCTGAAGCCCAAGTTCGCCCGTGTGCCGCCCAAGGCGAAGGACGCCCGCGTCATCCCGTTCGACATCCAGCCCGAGGTGATCGAGGCCCCGAAGAAGACCGTCAGCGGCTTCTTCGCGTGGGGGCGTTGAGCGGATAGCCTACCTCCGATGGCTCTTCCCCCTCTGGTCATCGGCTCCCGCAACGCGAAGAAGCGTGACGAGCTGGTGACGCTCGTCGGCCCGCGTGGCGTCGAGGTCAAGACGCTCGCCGACTTCCCGAACCTCGCCCACGAGGTCGACGAAGACGGCGACACCTTCGAGCACAACGCCCGCAAGAAGGCGCGGGAGTACGCCGCCGCGACGGGCCACTGGGTGCTCGCCGATGACAGCGGGATCTGCGTCGACGCGCTCCGGGGCGAACCTGGCGTCTACTCCGCACACTACGCCGGCCGGCACGGCGACGACGCCGCGAACAACGCCCTGGTGCTGGAGAAGCTCGCCGGCGTGCCGCCGGAGAAGCGGGGCGCTCACTACGTGGCAGTCCTCGCCCTGGCGGACCCCTCCGGCGAAATCCGCGTCGAGACCCGCGGAGAGTGCCACGGCCGGGTCGTGACCGACCCGCGCGGCGAGAACGGCTTCGGTTACGACCCGCTCTTCGAGGTCCGCGAGCTGCACCGCACCTTCGGCGAGCTCGGCGTGGAGGTGAAGCGCGTCTTGAGCCACCGCGGCAGGGCCCTGCGGGCGATGCTGCCGCGACTGCTCCGCGAGCTGAGCAGCGAGCGCCGCGGGTGACCACAATGCGGGGCATGAATCGCTCGCACCGCCCGCTGCTCGTCGCGGTCGGCTGGCTCCTCGCGGCGCCGGTCCTCGCCTCGACTCCCGACGAGTGGCTCGACGCGGAGCTGCCCGCGATCGTCGACTTCTATAAGGACCTGCACGCCTCGCCCGAGCTGTCGCTCGCCGAGCACGAGACGGCCGCCAAGCTCGCCGACGCGTGGGAGGCGGCAGGATTCGAGGTGACGCGCGGCGTCGGCGGCACGGGCGTCGTCGCGGTGATGGAGAACGGCGACGGACCGACGCTCCTGCTGCGGACCGACATGGACGCCCTGCCGGTCGTCGAGGCGACCGGGCTGTCGTACGCGTCCGAGGTGAAGACCAAGGACCGCCGCGGGGCGACGGTCGGCGTCATGCACGCCTGCGGGCACGACGTGCACATGGCGAACACGATCGGCGCGACGCGCTGCCTGGCGGCTCACCGCGACCTCTGGCGGGGGACGCTCGTCGTCATCGGCCAGCCGGCCGAGGAGCTCAGCGCCGGCGCCCAGGCGATGCTCGCCGACGGTCTCCTGGCCCGCTTCCCGCGGCCCGACATGGCCGTGGCCCTGCACGCGGCGAACGACGTCGCGG
>JBCCQL010000485.1:0-2654 GCA_039024355.1 Planctomycetota bacterium | reverse complement strand
TCAATCCCGATCGGCGTTGGCTGAACATCGAGCGGCTGCAATCGTACCTCTTCTCCGGCGAGCCCGCGCTCCAAACCGAAGCCGTGCGGACGCTCGCCGCCCAGTCCAACCCGCGGCGTGTACACCTTCTGGCCAAGGTCGCCAGCGACGCCAGCCTGCCCGACAGCGTACGGGCCGACGCCGTAGCTGGTCTGGCCGCGTTTGTGGACGCTCGGCGGCCGCTGCTCGAGAAGCTCTCGCGTGACGAGGCCGCCAGTGTGCGGCGTGAGGCGACGCGCGTCTTGCGGTTGGCAGAGACTGATGGCTCTCCCGGCGAAACCAAACCGCAGGCGGGCGACACCGACGCCTGGCTCAAGCTGCTTGGCCGCGAGCCCGGCGACGCTGAGTCCGGCCGCCGGCTGTTCTACAGCACACTGGGCGCCCGCTGCGCGCGGTGCCACCGCCACACCGGGCGTGGCAGCCGGATCGGGCCCGAGCTCACACGGGCAGGCCAAGAGCTGGGCCGGCGGAGGCTGCTGGAGTCGATCCTGCAGCCGAGCCTTGAGATCGCCCCGCAGCACCAGGCGTGGGTGCTGCAAACCGACGCGGGGCAAACCCTCACCGGCCTGCGTGTGCCGCAGGCGGGCGACAACGGCGTCGAGCGGTACAACGACGCCAACGGCCGCATCTTCGCGCTGCCCAGCAGCCGCATCGACGAGCGGAGCCAGTCGCCGGTGTCGCTCATGCCGGCGGGGCTGGAGCGGCTGATCTCGGTGCAGGACTTCCGCGACCTGCTCGCGTTTCTTGGCGGCCACGATTAGCGAGCGCTCCGGAGCATGCGAAAGAGGACCCGCGAATAACGCGAGTGCGCGCGGATCTCGCGACGACGGCGGCTCTGTTCCCGCCAGTTTCCCAGAAAGGCTTGGGAAGCCTTACACGAGTTCCCAACGTGCTCATTCGCACGTCTTCGCGTCATCCGTGGGCAAACCCATCTTGCGAGCGACCATGCCCCAGCATGGTACGCGGCTGCGGCAGCAGGCACGCCTCACGCCAACTCCGCAAAGTTCTTCAGCACCCGCAGGCCGGCGGCTTGGCTCTTCTCGGGGTGGAACTGGCACGCATAGATATTGCCGTGCGATACGGCCGCACAGAACGGTCCGCCGTAGTCGGCCTGGGCCGCGGCGTGCGACGGGTTGTCCGGCACAACGTGGTACGAGTGGACGAAGTAGAAGTGCTCGCCGGCGGCGACGCCGGCAAAAATCGGCACGCCGGACCGCTCGCCGCCGCCGGGCCACGCCAGCTGGTTCCAGCCCATATGCGGCACCTTGTACGGGCCTGGCAGGTCGAACCGCACCACGCGGCCGGGCAGCACGCCAAGGCCACGGCGGTTATCGCCTTCGCGGCCCGCGGCGTCGTTGCCGGCGTCTTCGTCGCTCGTTTCGAAGAGCAGCTGCAGCCCCAAGCAGATGCCCAGGAATGGCCGGCCGGCGGCGATGGACGCCAGGATCGGCTCGGCCAGGCCACGCTGGCGGAGCGCCCGGGCCGCATCGCCAAAGGCACCGACGCCGGGCAGGACGAGCTTTGCCGCCCGGCCGGCCACGCCGGGGTCGCTGGTGATCTCGGCCGCGTGCCCGGTGCGTTCTAGCGCCTTCTGCACGCTCCGCAGGTTGCCCATGCCGTAGTCGATGATGGCGAGCATGGGAGGAGGCGCTGGGCGCTAGTTGGCGGGCGCTGGGCGCTGGTTGGCAGGCGCTGGGCGCTGGTTAGCAGGCGCTGGGCGCTGGTTGGCAGGCGCTGGGCGCTGGTTGGCGGGCGCTGGGCGCTTTTTGACAAGCGTGGGCTGCGGGGGCCGGCGGCCGGTTGGCCTTCTGAGGGCCGCGGCAGACCGAAAGATATTCGCCGACTTAGGGAGCGTCTAGCGTCGGCGGATGGACTCGGGGTAGATCACCAGCTCGATGCGGCGGTTCTTCTGCCGGCCCGCCTCGGTGCCGTTGGAGACCAGCGGGTGGTTGGCACCGTGGCCGATGAGGAAGAGCTGCTGGGCGGGGGCGCCCGTGCTGCGGCGGATCACCTCGTAGACGGTCGTCGCTTGGGCGACCGACAGGTGGTGGCTGGTGGGGTAGCGGGGCGAGCTGACCGGCGCCCCGTCGGTGTGCCCCTCGATGCCGATGATCTGCTCCGGGTAGTTGGCCAGCAAGTCGGCCGCCACGCTCCGCACCAGCTGATCGGCGCCGGGCTGCATCTGCGCCGCGCCGCGGGGGAACAGCTGGTCGACCGGCACCGCCACGCGGATCACGTCGCCGTCTTGCCGCACGTCGACGCCCGGCAGGCCGGTGATGCGTAGCGGCTTGATCAGCGTGTTGTTGGCCTGGATCGCCGGCGGCGACACCCGGCCGCCCGGCCCACCGACCGACTGCTGCACCGACTGCTGGACGGACGCCATCAGGGCCTTGGTGCGGCCCTCGAGCTCGGTCTTCTCGGTCTGCGCGGCGGCTAGCTGGTCGGCCGTCGCCCGCAGCTGGTCCTGCGTGGCCGCCACCTGGTCACGCATCAGCTGCAGCTGCTGGCGCGACTGGGCGAGCAGCGACTCGAGCTCTTGGTTGTCGCGGTCGAGGTTGTCCGCCCGCTGCTGGACCTGCTGCTGCTCCAGCGCAAGCTGCTGCTGCTGCTGGGGC
>JBCCQL010000484.1:0-2671 GCA_039024355.1 Planctomycetota bacterium | reverse complement strand
GCGGCCAGCTCCAGCTCGCGGCGTTTCACTTCCCAGCGCTGCCGCCGCAGCTCGGGGCGGTAGGCGAGCGCCTGGCCGGAGCAGCTCTCCCAGTCGTAGTTGATCGGGGCGTTGATGGGCTCCGTGGCGGGACCTGGTGGCCCGCGCCCGGCAGCGGGGCTTCGGCAACGCGCTGGCCTCGCAGAGCAATGCCGCCTTCGCCAGCGCGTGGGGAAACCTGGGCCGCGGCGACAACGACGAGTGGCAGCTGGGCGTCGAGCTAGAGCTGCCCATCGGCTTCCGCCGCGTCCACGCCGCCGTACGCAACGCCGAGCTGTCCGTCGCCCGCGAGACCGCGCTGCTTCGGGAGCAGGAGCAGCAGGTCTTGTTCGGCCTCAGCAACGCGGTGGCCGACGTCGAGCGGGCCTACAAGGTTCTGATGGCCCAGTACAACCGCCTGGGCGCCGCGGACCGGCAGGTCGAGGTGCTTACGCAGCGGTACCGCGACGTCCGCACCAGCATCGACATCGTCCTGGACGCCCAGCGGCGCCGGGCCGACAGCCAGACACGCTTCCGCCAGGCCCAGGTCGAGTACATGCTGGCCCTGAAGAACGTCCACTTCGAGAAGGGGACGCTGCTCGAGCACAACGGCGTCTTCCTCGCCGAGAGCGGCGCCCCGGCCGACGCCCGCATCAGCCTGGCCGACCGCCGTGCGTCCCGGCGCCGGGTCATCGACTACGTCAGCCGCGACCCGGTGATCAGCGCCGGCCGGGCGGCTTCGGGCAACCTGCCGGGCACAACGGCTGCGGCCGGGGGGCAGCCGATCAGCTTGCAGGCGGCCACGCAGCAGCCCGCCACACCGGACGCGACACAGGCCGGCGGCAGGGCGGTCGCGTCCGATTCCGGCGCCGTAACCCCGGCGGCCGGCGAGGCCAACAACGCCGCCGGCGAAGCCAACAACGCGGCCGGCGAGGCAAAAAACACAGCGGAGCCGCTGACGTTTCCGAGCGCCGTCGCTCCGCTCAGCACCCCGGGGCAGCCGATCGGCCCGGAGGCGTCGCCCGGCACGAACGACATCGGCGAAAGCGTTGGGGTCTCAGCCGTCGTCGGACGCTAAGCCGCCGAGCGGATCCGAGCAAAGACGGCGGTGCTCGCCGAGGCGGCCTGAATCGTTGGCGGCAGCCGCAAACAGCTTGCGTCCAAGCCATGGGGCCGTCACTACGCGCCCCTCGCCCCTCGCCCCTCGCCCCACGCCCCGCCACCGTTTGCTACTGGGCACCGATGATGCTCAGCACGCTGTCGTCGATGCGCCGGATGTTCGCCCAGTCGTCCTTGTAAACCACCGGCGTAAAGCTGGCGGCGTTCAGCGGGCCGAGTTCTCGCTCTAGCCCTGTGCCCTGCCAGTCGAACGTGTCGAGCGTTTCCCGCAGCGTCGCGACCATATCGGCCGGCAGGTTATGGGCGCAGCCCAGCACGGCCGGCGGGAAAACCTCCGACTCGACAACCACCCGGTAGTCCTCCGCGTCGATCTGGCCCGCGTCGACCATGCCCTGCAAGATGTCGCTGGCCACGGGGGCCGCGTCGGCAACGCCGTCCACCACGTCGCGGATTGACTGCTTGTGCGACAGTGAGAAGCTCCACTGGTAGTGCTGCTCCGGGAGCAGCCCCGCCTCGTGCAGCAGAACAAACGCCGCTTTGAACCCCGAGTTCGACGTCGGCCGGACGAACACCACCTTCTTGCCCCCGAGGTCTGCGAGCGTCTCGACGCCGCTCCCTGAACCGGCGATCACCTGCATCCGGTAACCCACCGAACCGTCGGGCTTGGCCAGGGTGCACAGCGGGTGGAAGCCGGCGGTGGCCACCGCGTGCGGCGCCGCCCCGGTGCTGAGGCCAACCAGGTGGACTTCGCCCTCGCGGAGCGCTAGAAGCTGCTCGTCGATCGACTGGTAGTGCTTGACGCTCACGGGCACGCCCGTCGCTTGAGCAATCGCTTCGCTCAGCTCCGCCCAGTTGCTCAGGTCGGCCTCTTCGCCTTCGTCCAGCTCCGCAGCGATGTATGAAAAGACCAGCGGGCTCGGCTGCTGCATGTCGGCGGCATCTGCCGGCGGGTCGGCAAGCAGGTCGTCATCGGCATCGACAAACTCGAAGTCGGTCTCCGGGTTGGGCAGCGTGCTGCTCAGCATCGTTGACATGACGGCGCGCTGCAGATCGCTAGTCGCGTTCTTCTGGACCGACTGGTTCCAGAGCGTCATGCCGACGCCGACCAGCGCTGCGATCGGAACCGCGACCAACAGGGCTCGTGGCAGAGAAAACGTCGCAGGTTCGGCGTTCATGGCTGCTCGGCAGGTGGCGGGCGAAACTCCAAACCGCATCACTCATCGGTGCGCAACGCGTCCGCAAACATGGCTGTTTTGCCAACCGCGCCGGTGCTCACGACACGGCGGCCGGCCCCACGTAGCCTCCTCACCACACGCCTAGCGAGAATGCGGCAGCGAACCAGCCCCACCGCAGCACAGCGTACACGGTTGCGGCAGGCCGAAGGGAAGCTACCGCCATTTTACGGGCTGTCAAGCGTTTATTACAGTTGTGTCTTTAAAGACTGTAACGAAGCCCAACGTTTATCAATTGGTTTATCTATTTTAGTATCTTGATTTTGCTCAATTCCCGGACATTTTTCATCACACAACTGACG
>JBCCQL010000483.1:0-2673 GCA_039024355.1 Planctomycetota bacterium | reverse complement strand
GGCCCGCCCAGCCGCCCGGGTGAGGCGTCATGACCGGGCCGCCCGCTTCTCGCTTCGACAACCCTTTCGCCACGTGCTGGACGCGGCCGGGAGCGCTCGCCTGGCGTGGCGCCGGCGGCCACACGCTGGCCGGCGTGCTGACGCGGCTCGACGCCGTGGGCGGTGGGCAGATTGTCGGCCCGCACGGCGCCGGCAAAACAACGCTGCTGGAAGGCCTCTCGGAAGCGCTCGGTGGGCGTGGCGAAGCTGTCGCCCGGTGGACGATTAACGGCCGGCGTGACGCCGAGCCCCCGCCATGCGTCAAGGCCGGCTGGCTGCTGCTGGATGGCTACGAGCAGCTTCCGGCCCATGCGGCCCTGCTGGCGCGGCTGCGGTGCGCGAGGCGGGGCGCACGTTTGGTGGTCACCACGCACCGCCGCGTGGCCATGCCGGTGCTCGCAGAGCTATCGCCGACGGCGGAGACCGCCGCCCAACTCTTCCGCGGGCTCACCCGGCGGCGGCCTTCGCGTGTTACCGAGCGGGACGCGTTGGCGAGCTTCTGCCGGCACGGCGGCAATCTGCGTGAGGTTTGGTTCGACCTCTACGACCAGCACGAGCGGCACATGCGCGGCGACGCGTCACCAAGAACCGAAGCGCATGGCAACGCGTAATGGCTGTGGGCGACGGACTGTCCTGTGCTGCCACGGGGCGGTTCCTCGGCCATCGATTGGCGGATCTACCGGCCGTTCGGCGTGACCCCAACGCTCCGTCGCCGGCCTCGACGCGTGCAGACGCGGCTCGCCGTTGCCCGGGTGCGTAGACTGTGTCGCTGGCGATTGGACCTGTGCGGGCCGTGCTGCGGGCGCCCACAGCCTTCGCGGGAGTGGCCTGTGTAGGGGCGGCGTGCCGCCTGATCCGGCGGCGGTTCCCCATGACGGCGCCGACGCAAGCCCGCTACACGCGGCACAATCGCTACGGCTTGTTTCCTCGGAATCTGCTTCCAAATCGCGTGCGAGCTCAAGCAATAAGTTGCCACCCCGCGGGTTAGCAGGTTATTTCTTGGGTGAGCGCTCTGCGCAAAAACCAAACCGTGAGACACGAATATGCCCCGGACCCGACCGCTTTTGATCCTCACGGCCTGCGTTGCGTCCACGGTGGCGCCCGCCCTCGACCGGGTGGCTGAGGCCCAGTGCGTGGGCTGCGCGCAGACGGTCTACTCGCCCGTGCAGCAGCCATTGCAGCAGACCGTGGCGTACGCGCCGGTCGCGGCGCCGGCGCCGGTCGTTTACCAGAGCTACCGGCCGTACGACGGCTGGTACCCGGGCAAGTACCTGGGCCAGCTGCTCACGCTGCCCTTCCGCACGCAGGTGACCGTCGCCCCGCCCGCGGCGCCGGTGGCCGCGCCCACTTTTGCGACGGCCGCGTACCGGCCGTCTTACCCGGCGAGCTACTCGGTGGGATACGCCCCGGCCATGACGCCCGCGTACACGGTAGCCCGGCCGGTCACGCTCACCGCCATGGACCCATGCACGCCGGTCGCTGCCTGCGGCTGCCCCGGCGGGGCGGTGACGACCGCGGGCTTCGAGACGTACAGCCCGGCCGCCGGAGCATGCTCAGGCTGTGCGGAGCCGTCTTTCAATGCCGGGTCGCAGGCCGTGTACGACGCACCACTGCAGCCGACGCCCGCCCCGCGGATCGCCCCCAATGAGCAGGTGCCCGAGTCGCGCGTGAACCGCCCGGTGTACCAGGAGCCCACCGGTGCCCAGCAGCCCTCCTACGCCGAGCCGCCGCAGGCGTCGCCGAACGACAACAGCGTGCTGGAAGGGTCTGGCAGCCGCGTGGCGCCGGACGCGGAGACGTCCTCCTACTGGGAGGCGCCCCAGCTGTTTGACGCCCGGGACCGCTCGGCGCGCCGGCCGCAGCCTGGCCGCCCGCACGTTTGGAACGCCGTGTACCATCAGCCCAACCGGCGGGCTCAGCAGCCTGGCGCCGCAGCAGCGGGCGCCGTGCGACGCACCGCTTACCGCCAGCAGCCCGAAGCGCAGCCCGCGCCACAGCCGAGGCGTCACGCGCAGGACGGCGCAAGTGGTTGGCGGGGGCGGTAAGCCAGGAATACGCGAAGCAGCGTGTCGCCATGCCGAGTGGCCATCGGCGCCACGCGATCACCTTCCGACGAGCCCCGCGGTGTTGGCAGCGCGGGGCTCGTTGTTTGCCTGCACGCCTGAAAACATCGGCCGCATGGGCTTTTGCGGCCGGCCCGCGTCTGGTTCGGGTTGACGCATTCTGGGCCCGCTGATATTCGCCTCCCCGGGGAACCTACGCACGGAGGTGTGGCGCGTTGGCGGGCACGGGATTCAGGTCGAACGCACACCGGCGCCGGATGCTGGGCGGGCGGCCGCGTGGTCGAATCGCTTCGGCCGTCGCGGCTGCTGCCTTGTCGCTGCTTCTGTTCACCGGTTGCCCAACCGCGTTTGCCCAGCGGGTGCAGCTGCCAGCGACGCAACCCTCCGCGGCGCCATCGTTCACGCCGCCCGCGACGGCCCCCGGATACATCGGGCCGACGCCCAGTTTTGACGCCTACTCACCGGGCGGCGCCGTGTTGTCGCCGGGGCCGGTTTACGGCACACCGGCCTTTACGCAGCCATCGTTGGTGCAGCCGGGCGTCGTCCAGCCCGGGTTCGGCCAGCCCGGGCT
>JBCCQL010000482.1:0-2678 GCA_039024355.1 Planctomycetota bacterium | reverse complement strand
GGGTCGACCGGCCCGAAGACGCGGCCCGCCTGCTGGGCGCCGCGTGGCTGCTGAACACGCCGCAGCAGGCGGCGGCCGCCACGCAGCTGCGCTCGCTCACACGCAGCCGGCAACCAGCAATCGCCGGCCTGGCAGAAGCGCAGCTGTGGCGCCTGAGCCTGGTGCGTGCCGACGCGGCGCAGGCCAACCGCTGGGCTACGCGTGTCGACGCCCTGCCCGACGCGCTGCGGTGCGGGCCGCGGCACCTGCTGGCGCAGGCGTACCTGCGGCAGAAACGCTACGATGCAGCAGCCGTAGCCGCGCTGCGCGAACCGCTCACCGGCGGGGCGCCACACCGGCTGGCCGCGCGGGGGCTGCTGCTCGCCGGCCGGGCGTTGCAGGCCGCGGGGCGGACCGACGAGGCAGAAGCCCTGCTGGCCGAAGTCGTCCGCGTCTACTCCGACACACCCCAGAAGCAAGACGCCCAGGCGTTGCTATCCCGCACGCCATAAGCCCTGTGACGGCCGCCAACCAAAGACGGAACGCCCAGCGTGATCCCCCAAGCGTTAGCCCAGGCCGCCCCGCCCACAGACGGCGTGCTCGACATCCTCTTCGCCGGCGGGGTGACCGGCTTGTTGATCGTCTTGCTGCTGGCGGCGTTGTCGATGATCGCGCTGGCGTTGGCCGTTGAGCACCTGCTGACGCTGCGCACCGGCGTGCTGGCGCCGGAGGGGCTCGCCGAGCGGTTCACCCAGCAGCTCACCGACGGCTCGCTGCCCGGCGCCGCCCAGGCCTGCGACCGCCAGCCAAGCTTCTTGGCCGCCATCCTCCGCACGGCGATCAGCGAGGCCGAGGGCGGCTGGCCGGCCGTCGAGAAGGCGCTGGAAGACGCCACGGCCGAGCAGGCCGCCCGGCTGATGCGCAAAATCGAGTACCTGTCGGTCATCGGCAACATCGCGCCGATGGTGGGCCTGCTGGGCACCGTGGTGGGCATGATCTTCGCCTTCCAGGAGGTGGCCAACACGCAGGGCGCCGCGCGGGCGGCGGAGCTCGCCTCGGGCATCTACCAGGCGCTGGTGACCACCGTCGGCGGGCTGCTGGTCGCCATCCCGGCGCTGGCGGCCTACGCCGTGTTCCGCAACCGCGTGGACGGCCTGGTCGCCCACACGGCCAACACCGCCGCCGCCGCGCTGCTGCCCCTCAAGCGGCGGCTGCGGCAGGCGACGGGTGGAAGGTAACAGGTGGGAGGTAACAGGCGCGAGGTGACCGGCTGAACGTGAAGGCCGGCAGCCGGAGCGGACGATGAGGTCCTCCTCCCAGCAAACCCCACGGCCAGCAAACCACGCGCACGCAAAACCAACGCCCACCAAGCCAAAGGCACGATGCGACTGCCCACGCACGCTACCCGCCGCGACGCCGGGGCAAACATGACGCCGATGATCGACGTTGTGTTCCTGCTCATCATCTTCTTCCTGGTCAGCAGCCACCTGGCCCGGCAAGAGACGCAGGCCCAGCTCGACCTGCCGCAGGCCGCCACCGGCGACAACGACGCCGACGACCTGCGGCCGCGCGTGACCATCAACGTCCTGCCGGCGGGCCGGCCGCTGCTGTCCGGCGTGCCGACGCCCGTCGATCAGCTCGCCGCCCGGCTGCGGCACGAGCAGTCGCAAGCCGCCGCCGGCCTGGAGGTCCGCATCCGCACCGACCGCGCGGCCCGGTACGCCGCGGTCGAGCCGATCCTGCTGGCGTGCGCCGAGGCGGGCGTGTGGAAGGTGACGTTCGCGGTAACCGAGAAACGATGATCCCCCCGCAGCCGACCACGCAGACCTACGGCCTGACGAACCAACCACTGCCCGCGGCGTCATGAAGACCGTCTTCCGCAACCCCGGCGCCGGCGCCAGGCTCACGCTGGCTATGACGCCTATGATTGACGTGGTGTTCTTGCTGCTGATCTTTTTTGTGTGCACGGCCAGCTTCCAGCCGTTGGAACAGGTGCTGCCGTCGAACCTGGTGGTGTCCGGCGCGGGAGCGGTCAACGCACCGGTGGAGCCGACGCCGGAGCTGGATGAGGTTGTCCTGCGGGGCGAGCCGGCGCCCGGCGGCGCGGCGTGGTGGGTCAACGCGACGCCCTGCCCCACGCCGGCGGCACTCGACACCGTGCTGGGCAGCCTGGCCGAGATCGACGCCACGCTGCCAGTGATCATCGACCCGGCCGGCGGCGTGCCGATGGGCGACGTCATCGCCGCCTACGACGCGTGCCGGCGCGCAGGGTTTTTGAGCGTCCGCTTCGCGGCGGCCGCCGAGTGACGCAGGCGCGCCGGGCAACGCAAGATGCCGAGGAACGCAAGCTAACGACGCCTCGCGGGGCAGAGACGAGATGGCCGCTAGAGGGCACAGAACGACGCAAAAGCCGGGTGCGCTGCGCCGCGCGTGGGGCGCCGCCCTGCTCTTGTGCCTGCTCAACCCGGTGGCTTCGTCGGCGGGCGAGGACACGGCGTTTGTCGACGCCCTCCGGCAGCGGGGCCTGCAGCGGCTGGCCGAGGTACATTGCCGCCGCCAATTGCTGGACGCCACGCCGGGCGATCGGCGCCACGCGACACTGGTGGGCCTGCTCTCTCAGATCGAAGTCGACCGTGCGCTGACGGCCACGCCGGGCCAGCGCGGCGCCCACTGGCGGGCGGCCGACCGGGTGCTCGCCG
>JBCCQL010000481.1:0-2682 GCA_039024355.1 Planctomycetota bacterium | reverse complement strand
GGTTGTCGGCGAAGACTTCAACCCGCTGGCCATCGGCGGCGATGGCCGGTTCGACATGCCGCTGGCGTTCGCCGGGTATGGCATCACCGCCCCAGAGGCGGACTACGACGACTACGCGGGGGTCGACGTCGCCGGCAAAGCGGTCATCATCCTCCGGCACGAGCCGCAGCAGGCCAACCCCGACAGCGCTTTCAACGGCGCCGACCACTCCCGCCACGCGCCGTTCACGCAGAAGCTGAGCAACGCGGTGGAGCACGGGGCCGCGGCCGTTGTGTTTGTGACCGACAAGTACGAGATCGATACGCGGCTGGCCCAGGCGGATCAGCGGATCGAGGCGATCAAGCAGCGGCTGGCGGAGCTGAAGGCCGACGACCCCGAGAGCACGCAGGCACGCCGCGCCGCGCGGATGCTGCAGCGGTTCTTCGCCGCGAGCGAGTCCGGGGCCGACCCGCTGCTGGGCTTCAAGCGTGCGGGCGACTCTGCGGGCCGCGACCTGCCGGTGCTGTGCATCCGCCGCGAGTGGATCGACAAGGCCCTGGCCGCTGCCGGCAAGCCGTCGCTCGCGGAGCTGGAGTCCGCCATCGACGAAGACCTGCGGCCCCGCTCGTTCACGCTCAACGGCGTCCGGCTGGCGGGTGATTTCACCATCGACCGCAACGCCGTGGAGACGGTGAACGTCGCCGCCGTGATGCCCGGCGTGGGCGACGCGGCCGACGAGGTGCTGGTGATCGGCGCCCACTACGACCATCTGGGGCGTGGCGGCGTGGGCTCGCTCGAGCCCGGCAGCAGCGAGGTCCACAACGGCGCCGACGACAACGCCTCGGGCACCACGGCCCTGATCGAGGCCGCCCGGCTGCTGGCCGAGCGGGGGCCGTTCAACCGCACGGTGGTGTTTGTCGCCTTCACCGGCGAGGAACGCGGGCTGCTTGGCAGCGCCGAGTACGTACGCAACCCGCCCTACCCGCTCGAGAAGACCGTGGCCATGCTCAACTTCGACATGGTGGGCCGGTTGGCGGAGGACAGGCTGATCGTCAACGGGACGGGCACGGCCGAGTCGTTCGACGCGATGATCGACCGGCTCAACGAAACGCATCAGTTCCGCCTGACGAAGAGCCCGGGCGGCTTCGGTCCGAGCGACCACGCCTCGTTCTACGGAAAGAAAATCCCTGTGCTGCACTTCTTCACCGACCTGCACGACGAGTACCACCGTCCCGACGACGACTACGAGCTGCTGAACGCGGCCGGCATCGGGCGGATCGCTGCGCTGGCGGTCGACGCCGCCGAGCAGATCGCCAACGCCAGCGAGCGGGTGCGGTACGTCGATACCAGCCAGGGCCGCGTGGCCGGGCGGGGCCGCGGCGCCCGCCGGCCGTTCTTTGGCAGCGTGCCCGACGCCAACCAGCCCGGCGGCGGCTACGTGATCTCTGCCGTCACCCCCGACGGGCCCGCGGAGGCCGCCGGCGTGCAGGCGGGCGACAAAGTCGTCCGCCTCAACGGGCAGGAGATCGGCAGCCTCGAAGACTTCGCCAGCGGTCTGGCGAAGTTCGCCGCCGGTGACCGGGTGAAGGTCGTGGTGGCCCGGGTGGATGCGGCCGGCGCGGCTTCGGAGCTAGAGGTCGAGGTCGTGCTAGGCGAGCCGCGGTAACGGGTGCTGACGCCCGTCGGCAAGAGGCACCGAACGCGGGGAAGGGGTAGCGTGGCATAGGTTGCGGGCCACGGGTAATCGGCCACGGGGCATGCCGGCTGAGGCTTAGTGTCGGGCCTTTTTCTCGTCTGTTTTGCCTCCTGAGCCGCGTCATTGCTGCGGCCGAGAGACTGATCTTTACGCGGCTTTGGCATGTCGACAGAATGCCGCCCGCTCACGCAAGCCGGGGGCGGCCGCGTCTTGCTCATTGCGTGCGGCTGCCGCGCACTGCCCCGGCGAAACCCACGACCTGGTCACGGATGACCCCGACTCAGCAAGGAGTGCTGACGTGAAGACGCTCGCCCTGGCGGCCACCGCCGCAACGACGCTTGCCGCTGCCCTGGCCGCGGCGCCCACCGCCCACGGCCAGGCCCCGGCCCCGGTCCCGCCCGCCGCGGCCAACGCCCCCAAGTACGGCATCGCCGTGGTGGACGTCAGCTACATCTTCAAGAACCACGCCGCGTTCCGCGCCTCGATGGACGGCATGAAGGGTGAGATGCAGCAGATCGAGCAGCAGCTCGAGGCGGAGCGTCAGAAGATGATCGCCAAGGAGGAAGAGAAGAAGGGCTACAAGCCCGGCTCGGCGGAATACGACCGCGCAGACGACGACCTGGCCCGCATGAAGGCGCAGGTGCAGCTCAACATGCAGCGGCTCCGCAAGGACTTCCTGGAGAAGGAAGCGAAGGTCTACTACACGACCTACCAGGAGGTCAGCCGGGCGATCGCCTACTACGCCCAGCAGCAGAAGATCGGGCTGGTCCTCCGCTTCAACGGCGAGGCCGCCGACCCCGCGCAGCGGGAGTCGATCCTGCGTGACATCAACAAGCCGGTGCAGTACCAGAACCAAATTGATATCACGCCGGCCATCTTGACGCTCGTCAACCGCAACGCCGCGCAGCCGGGCGCCCCGCGGACGGCGCGGCCCGGCAGCACGCCGCCGCCGCGCCGGTAGGACGCCGCCTTCTCACGCCGGCGTAGGCACGCCCGACCGGGGCGTG
>JBCCQL010000480.1:0-2685 GCA_039024355.1 Planctomycetota bacterium | reverse complement strand
TCTTCTCCGAGGCCGCCGGCTCTCCAGGAATGCCAGCGCTGATTGCCGGCGAAGGCAACCCGGCGCCGGGTACCCCAACAGGCGTCAACTACAGCGGCGTGAATCCCCCTGTAATGAACGGTTCGGGGCAAGCCGCGTTTTTCGCTTTCCTTGCCGGCGCGGGCGTAGATAGCACCAATAATAGGGGCATCTTCTCCGACGCCGCCGGCTCCCCAGGGATCCCGGGCCTTGTTGTACGCGCGGGCGAAGCCGCACCGGGCGCTGCTCCCGGAGTCAACTACATCGGCTTCGATTCCCCAGTGCTAAACGGGGCCGGGCAAACGGCGTTCCGCGCGTTCCTAACTGGCCCGGGAGTCGACAACTCCAACAACACCGGGATCTTCTCCGAGGCCACCGGTTCTCTGGGGGCGCCCGGCCTCATCGCACGCGAAGGTGATGCCGCACCAGATACGCCTGCCGGCGTTAACTTCAACGGCTTCGCCCCCCCCGCGATTAATGCCGCTGGGCAGACCGTCTTCCGAGCGTTCCTGACCGGCGCCGGGGTCGACAGCACCAACGACTCTGCCATCTTCTCCGAGGCCGCCGGCTCTACAGGAACGCCAGGGCTCGTCGCCAGAGAGGGCGACGCCGTTCCGGGTACTGCCCCCGGCATCAACTTCAGCAGCTTCAGCGATCCCGTAATCAACGGGTCTGGACAGACCGCGTTCCTCGCCGGCCTGATTGGAAGCAGCGTGACCAGCCTCAACAACAGCGGCATCTTTTCGGAGGCCGCTGGCAGCCCCGGGGCGCCAGGCCTCGTCGCCCGCGCCGGCGACGCCGCCCCGAGCGTACCGCCCGGGGTGAACTTCCGGAACTTCGGCAGCCCTACGCTCAACGATGCCGGGCAGGTCGCTTTCTTCGCTACCGTTACCGGCCCCGGAGTCGACTTCACCACCGACCGCGGCGTCTGGGCGACGACCCCGAATGGCTTGCTGACGCTCATCATCCGCGAGGGCGACCTCTTCGATGTCGACGACGACCCCTTTGTCGATGATTTCCGGACGGTCAGCACCGTGAACGTGCTAGGGAGCACCGGCAGCGACGACGGCCGACCGTCGTACTTCAACAACGCCGGCCAGCTGGCTTTCCGTGCCACGTTCGCGGACGGCTCTTCCGGTATCTTCATCGCCAACGTGATTCCGGAGCCGGCCTCGATGTCGCTCGTGGCTGTCAGCAGCCTTACCGTGCTGCTACGGAGGCGCCGTGAGAAGGCGTAGAACCCGGCGCGGCGTGTCGCGGTGGATCGCCAACCACGCGTGACACTCCGCGTACGCTAGCGGCGCACAGAGGTTTTTGCCGCGGGCAGGTGTTTGGCGTTGTTGGCTGAACACCTGCGCCGTCGGCCAGCCACGCACGCGCGTACGGTCCGCTAGGTTCCGGCTACCCTGCCGCTGTGATCGCGGCGTCCAGGTCGGCCTGTAGGTCTTCCGCGGCTTCGAGGCCGACGCTCAGGCGGATCATGCCGGGGGTGATGCCGTGGGCGCGTTGGGCGTCGGCGTCGTAGCTGGCGTGGGACATGCTCGCGGGCTGCTCGATGAGCGACTCGACCGCGCCTAGGCTTACCGCCAGTTGGAACAGCCGCGTCGCTTCAACGGCCCGCTTGGCGGCGTCGTACCCGCCCCTTAGCTCAAACGTGATCATGCCGCCGAAGCCGCCCCGCATCTGCCGGGCGGCGATCTCGTGGCCCGGGTGCGTGGGCAGGCCGGGGTACAAGACGCGGGCCACCCGCTCGTGCCCGGCCAGCCACTCGGCCAGGGCCAGCGCGGTGCGCGACTGCTCGCGGACGCGGACCTCGAGCGTCTTGATGCCCCGCCGGGTGAGGAAGCACTCCAGCGGGCCCATCACGCCGCCCGTGGCGTTCTGGATGAAATACAGGTCTTCGTACAGCTGCTGGTCGCGCGTGGCGAGCAGGCCGCCCATCACGTCGCTGTGGCCGCCGTAGTACTTGGTGGCCGAGTGCATGACGATGTCGGCCCCCAGCTCTAGCGGCCGCGTCAGCACGGGCGTGGCGAACGTGGCGTCGCAGCCCAGCAGGGCGCCGTGCTTGTGGGCCAGGTCGGCCGCGGCGGCGATGTCGGTGATGGTCATCCGTGGGTTGCCGGGCGACTCGACCCAGACGAGCTTGGTCTCGGGCGTCATAGCGGCCTCGAGGGCCGACAGGTCGGTCGAGTCCGCCAGAGAAACGCCGACGCCCGCCCGGTTCATCACCTTGTGCATCAGGCGGTAGGTGCCGCCGTAGATGTCGCTGCCCGCCACGACGTGGTCGCCCGCGGCGAGGCGGGCCGTGACGCAGTGGATGGCGGCCATGCCCGTGGAGAAGGCCAGGGCGCCGCCGCCCTTCTGCAGATCAACGCCCTCGAGGTCCGCCACCGCCGCTTCTAGCTGCTGACGCGTGGGATTGCCGCTGCGGGCGTAGTCGAAGTCTCGCCACTCGCCGGCGGCGTGCTGGACGAACGTGGTCGCTAAGTGCAGCGGCGGCACCACCGCCCCGGTCTGCGGGTCGGGCGGGCTGCCGGCATGGATGGCACGGGTGCGAAACTGCACGTGGGATTCCCCGCAGGTATGCAGATAGTGGCGGATGCGTCGACCTGCCCGGTGTGACCGGCAAAGTCTGGCAAACGTCCGCCCGGGCGCCTAGCGGCAGCG
>JBCCQL010000479.1:0-2693 GCA_039024355.1 Planctomycetota bacterium | reverse complement strand
CTGCCGGAGGGCGGCTAGCGGGGCCATGGGGCGGTGAGCGGGGGGGTGGCAGGCGGGGCGTTGCGGGTGGGCGGTCATGGGGTCTCTCTTACGGTAGGCGATAAGCGGAAGAAAGGCCGCGGCCGCCGCGTGGGCGGCCGCGACCTGTGCTCACAGGTGCAGCGTCAGTGTTGTCCGTCAACGAGCGTCGTCCGTCAACGAGCGCGAATCCGGGCCCGCAGGCCCGTGCCGCTTCAGCCACGCCGGCGGCGGGCGGCCAGGCCGGCGGCCGACACCATGACCAGCAGCGCCGAGGCAGGCTCTGGCGACGTCGCCACCGAGACGGACAGGTCTGGGCCCATCGTCAGGTCGAAGAACGTCACGGTGCCACCGGGCGCGCCGTAGGCGGGCAGCTCGGTCAGGAAGACCGTGTCGGCGTTGTTGAGGCCGTTCGACGAGATGTTGTTCGCGGCGATCTCAGTCTCCAAGATGCCCACCGTCAGGTCGACAATCGTGTTGCCCAGGTTGCCGCCGACGACCGGCTCGAACGTAAAGTAGGCGCCGTACGGGATGCTCTGGTCGTTGGTCCCGATGGTCGCCGTGGTGGTCATGGCGGTGCCGCCACCCTCAACGCCGATCGACAAGAACCGCTCGCCGACGCCGGTCACGATGTTCGAGATATCGGTCGGGGTCACGCCGTCGCGGAAAAACTCGGCGTTGTCGCGGGGCAGGTTGAGGAAGTCCAGCTCGTAGCTGATGGTGACGTTGTCGCCCGCAATGTCGATGATGGCGACGCCGTTGGGCGTGAAGTCCGGCAGGTAGATGTCGTCCCGCTGCTCAAGCTCATCGCCATCGACCCGGCCGGCGAGCGCCGCGCTGGGCCCCGTCAAAGGGCCCTCCGTGCGGAGCGAGACGGTCTCAATCCGGTTCAGCACGGGGTTGTGCAGGTAGATGCCCGCCCCGCCGAATCCCATGCCGTCGGGCTGGGCGATGTAGCGGCCGTCGCCCTGGAAGTCGGGGATGACGATCTGGCCCTGGAAGCGTAGCCAGTCGAGGCTGTTGGACTGCAGCGGCTCGGCGACGCTGCCCGGCGGCAGGGTGGGGTCCCACGTCGGGAACTCGCCGTTGACCAGCTGGTTGACCGGCGTGCCGGGCAGGTCGGGATCGAGGAACGGCGTGCCGGTGTAGGTCTCGAGGTTGCCTACGAAGTTGATCACCGCGGAGTTTTGCGCGTGGGCGCCCTCCGCCACGAAGAGCGACGCCGCGATAGCGGCAGCCGCGGAAAGCCTGATTACCGAACTCATGAGTCGCAACTCCTGTTGATGGTCGCGGCTAGCGTTCCCGTAGCCACACCCGGGCGGCCGGCTCTCCACGCGCGTGTGGTTGAGCAGACGATCGGCGAGGAGGCTGCACACGCGTCGCGTGCGTGGCGTTCCGCGGCAGTCGCCTAGCCTGGAAGAACCAGCCGAAGAAAAACGAGGGACGACGAAAAACCCACGCCTGCGGCGGGGGGTTCGCCCTCATTGGCTGGCGAGAGGCGTGCATGCCTCGTGGCGGACGGTATGAGGAGCGCAGGCAAGCGGTCGAAGCCCAGCCGTGCTCAATCGCGACTAAGTCTCAACTTGCCGGCGTACTCTAGCGGCGGCAGAGCGCACCTTCAAGGGGTTGCCCGCATAATCGGCAGATATGTTGTAAGCCGACTGGTCGCGGGCATTTACGCAGCGGCGGTCACTCGAACGCCAGCGAGATGACCTCTTGCTGGCCGTCGATCATCGACGGGCCGATGCTGACATTCACCTGGCCGCCGCCGGGCAGGCCGACCGCCTCGCCGTCCTTGAGGATGGGGCCCTTCTCTAGCACATAGTGCGTGATGTTGTAGACGGCGCCCGCCAAGTTGTTGGGCTCGCCGGCGTAGCTGGGCACCTCGAACTCGCGGTGCCCCAGCGCGCCGAGCCCCGTGGTGAACAGGCAGAAGCCGCCCCCCTCCGCCGGGTCGCGCTGCGAAACGCGGAAGTCGATCCACAGGTGCAGCGGCAGGTCGTCCCGCGTCATGCGGCCGGCCACTCCGGCGAAGTCCGCCGGCTTGTGCACCTGCATGCTGGGCCCCCACATCAGGCCAACCGCGGGCGCCGCCGCTGCGATGGCCGTCGTGATCCGCGTGAGGCCCATCGCCGCGTCGATCGGGTCCTTGGCGTCGTCCATCAGGGTGACAAACAGGTGCGCGGCGTGGCCACGCAGGGCGCCGGCCGCCTCGGGCCAGTACCAGGCGGTGGCGCACGGGCCTTCGAGCCGCTCCCACGGTATCGGGCGGTCCACAACCGTGCAGTTGCCCACCACCGCCGCGCAGCCCGGCGGGGCATAGGTGAAGGTGACCGCGCCGGTGGTCTCGCTCGTGGCGGTAAAGTCCGCCGCGCCCGGGAAACGCTCGGCCAGCTGCTCGGCAATCGCTTGGCCGCTCGGCAGCTGCTCTTGCGAAAGCGCGATCAGCGCTAGCCAGGGGGTGTTCAGGTTCATCGTCGTTGCTCCCGTCCCTCAGGGAGGGGCTGGTCCCTCAGGAAGGGGCTGGGAGAGGGTGAGTCGTTGCGGTGCGGCTGGCTCGCTTGGCAGGCGAGGCTTGACCCTCCCCTACCCCTCCCAGAGGGAGGGGCGATTTCGTCGTCACTGCTTCTTGGCTTCTATTACTCGCGGCCGGCCTTCGAGGTCGTTAATCGTCG
>JBCCQL010000478.1:0-2702 GCA_039024355.1 Planctomycetota bacterium | reverse complement strand
GCCCAGGCTGCCCCGCCACAGGGCGTAGTCGGCCCCGTCCACAAAGCCGTCGCCGTTGAAGTCGCCCGTGGCGACCTGCGGGTTGAGGCCGGGGTCGACGCCGTCGGTAGACACAACGGCCGACAGCGTGTTGCCCGTGTTCTGCAGCGACCAGGCCAGCCCCTGCGGCAGCGGGTCGAAGTTGTTGGCGTCGATCACGCCGACCGACACGCCGCCGGCGGCAGAGACCAGGTCGAACGACGCGCCGGCCTCGGGCACAAAACCGGGGGCGAGCGACAGGGAGATCGGCGTGTTCAGCTGCGCGACGCCGGAGCTCTGCAGCGGCGTGTTGAAGCCGTCCTGCGTGGCGCCCTCGTCGATCTCGATCGCCAGGCTCACGCCCGCCGAGATCGAGATGTCGCCCAAGAACAGGGCGGTCGACCCCGCCGCGATGTTGAGCGTGCCCGCGGTGACGCTCACGTTGTCGTAGAACGTGGCGTTGCTGCCGCCGCCGATGGCGATCAGGCCGGTGGCGCCGTTGGTGATTGTCCCGTGGAAGTCGGTCACTCCGGACGTCGAGGCCAGCACGCCGTTGTTGACCAGCGGCTGGTTGAAGCGGACGACGCCGTCGCCCACGGCGATGCGGCCCGGCGGGTTGGCGCCGCCGGGGTCGGTGTTGGTGAGGGCGCCGAGCAGCTCGATCTCTGCCCGGCCGGTGTCGCTGCCCGAGGCGTCGATCAACCCCTGGTTGGTCACGTCGCCCGTGAAGCGTAGGCGGTCGCCCGACGCGGCGGTCACCTGCCCGTCTGCCGAGATCGTTACCCTGCCGGTAATCAGGCCGTCGCCCTGGACACGCCCGTTGATGTCCATGGCGTCGGTCAGCAGGCGGCCGCCGCCGGCGAGTTCTACCAGGCCGCGGTCGCCCACGGTGAAGCTGCCGCTGAAGTTGTTGGCCCCGTCTGCCGACGCCCCGTTGGTGATGCGTAGCGTCCCGGCGCCGGCGCCGCCGACGGTCACCGTCTGCGGCAGCTGGAAGAACGTGCCGGCCCCGTCCACCGTGGCGACGCCCGCCCCCGGGGCGTTCTGGCCCAGCACCAGGAGGCCGTCGTCCGGGTCGGCGAAGTAGGCGAAGGCGCCGCCGGTTACCGTGAGCTCGCCGTACCCCGAACGGCCGATGATCAGGTTGTCGCCAACCGCGAAGCGGGACAGCCTGCCGTCGACGGTCACAAAGCCCGCTGCGCTGGTCTCGAAGCCCAGCACGGCGGTCCCGTTGCTGCCGGAGCTGTTCGACGTGTCAGAGACGTCGACAAAGCCGCGGTCGGTGATCATCAGCCGCCCGGTGCCGAACTCGCCGACCTGCAGCGCGGGGTCGTTGCTGGCGTTGGTGTCCGTCAGCAGGATGCTGCTGCCGGCGCCCGTCACCACCACGTCGCCGACGAAGTCGTTTTCGTCGCCGATCACCAGCCGGTTGTAGTCCAGCGTGGTGCCGCCGTTGACCTCCAGGTAGCCCAGCGTCACGTCGTTGGATGCGTCATCGTCGCCGACGACCAGGTTGCTGCCGGAGAGCCCCGGCGGGCTTGGATTTATAGAGCCGAAGAAGACGATCTCCGCCGCGGCCGGCCCGGCAGCCGCGGCCCATGCGATTACCGCCGCGAGGGCGCCCCCTCGCATCCACGCGTGGTGTGCGTTCTTGGCGGGTTGGGTCACACCGGGCACGCTTTCGCTGCGCTGTCGCATGGCAGGCTCTTTCGGTTGAAGGTCGGCAGGCGGCCTCCGCCAGCGTCAATGCCGATGCTAACAGCGGGCTGCGGATGGACCAACGCGAATCTGCCCGCCGCCCAGCGGGCCGCTGCAGGGGCGCCTCCACCGCCGGGCGGGCGGCTCGTTGTGGGCGCCGGTCTTGCGGTTCGAGTAGGCTACGGCGGCGGCCGTAACTCCGAAGCAAGCAGGCCTATGCCGGCGTGGCTGTCCAACTTCGAGCCGGCGGAGCCGCCGCCGGCGTCCGAGTTCCAGCGCCGCCGCCTGGCTGCTGAGCAGTCGCCGTACCAGCCGCTGGCCCCAATCGCCGTGGCGGTGGTGCTGGGCATGGCGCTGGACCGCTGGCGCCCGCTTGGCGCCGGTTGGTGGGCGGTTGCGAGCGTCGCCATCGCGTTGTGGCTGTGCGGCGGGCGGTTGGGCCGGCGCCGGCGCCCCTGGTCGCTTGTGGCGAACGGCTGCCTGCTGCTGGCCGTGCTGGCCGTGGCCGCCCTGTGGCACCACGCGTGCTGGCGGCTGTTCGACGCAGACGACCTCGGCCGCTTCGCCACACGCCGGGCCGAGCCGGTGTGCGTCGAGGCGGTGGCGGTCGATACCCCGCGGCGGCGGGCGTCGCCCCGGCCCTCGCCGCTGCGTGCGATCCCGCAGGGCGAGAAGACCGTGGTGAGGCTCCGCATCGTCCGGCTCCGCGACGGCGCCGGCTGGCGTACCGCCTCGGGCCACACGCAGCTGGTCGTCGACGGGCACCTCCTGGGCGTGCACGCGGGCGATCGCCTGCGGGTCTTTGCGCAGCTGCGGGCGCCGGGCGAGCCACGCAACCCCGGCGAGTTCGACTACGCCGCCGACGCGCGGGCCGATCGCCGGCTCGCCCTGCTCCGGTGCGAGTCGCCCGATTGCGTCGAGCGGCTGGGCGCGGGGCCAACCGATGCCCACGCCGGCGCCACAGGCCTGCTCACGCGGATCGTTGG
>JBCCQL010000477.1:0-2728 GCA_039024355.1 Planctomycetota bacterium | reverse complement strand
GGCAAGGAGGGCGAAGCAGGCGATGCGGTGCATCGTCGATGCAGCCCGACGCCGCCGCAGGAAACACCACGCAGCCAGCTGGCTACACCAACTCAAGAACCGCTGTAGCGTGGGCAGACTCCGGCCGAATGCGTAAAATGCGGCAAAGAGGGCGTTGCGGCCGCCGCCGTTTTCTGTTGTAGGGCCCGCCCGCGTAGACCCGCTGGGCCGAGTAGAGTAGGGTCCGCCGCCCCCGGCCCTGCTTCGCGACACCGCATGAAGACTTGCCCGCCCACCGCCGCTCAGCACCCCGCCGGTCAGCGCACCACCGCGCCGCGCACCGCCCGCTCGCGTAGTTGGCTCGTTGCGTTGGCCGCCGCGGCAGGCCTGCTTGCTTGCGGCCGCGGTGCGTTGGCGATCGAGCACCTCGGCCACACCGCGGCGTGCCCCTTCTGCACGGCGGAGATGCAGACGCTCAGCGAAGAGATCGCCGGGGCGGACGTTGTGGTGATCGGCCGGCTGGTCAAGCCCGCCCTGCCGCCCGACCCCGTGCCGGACGGCGTGACCCCCTACGGGACGATCGACCCCGACACGGGCCGCGCCCTGTTCTCCATCGTCCACACCCTCAAGGGCGGAGACGAGCTGCTGGGCGTCGACACCATCGAGGCGACCTACTTCGGCACGGTGGACTACGAGAAGCAGTTCTTCATCCGCGGCATGGGCGACACGCTCGAGGGCGAGACGGTGGAGTACGCCATCCCCATCGGCCTGTCGCCGCTGGCCGCGGAGTACGTCAAGCAGCTGCCCGGCCTGCCAGAGGGCGGGGCGGACCGGCTGGCCTTCTTCCAGCCGTACCTGGAGCACGAAGACCGGCAGCTCGCGCAGGACGCGTACGACGAGTTCGCCCGCGCGCCGTACGGCGACCTGAAAGACCTGACGCCCCGCATCGATAAGCCACGCGTGCTGGCGATGATCCGCGACCCGCTGATCAGCCCCAACCGCCGCCGGCTCTTCTTCACCATGCTGGGCGTGTGCGGCGGCCGGCAGGACCTGCCGCTGCTCGAGTCGCTCATCCAGTCCGACGGCGGCGTGCTGACGCCCGCAACGGACGCCATCACCCAAGCCGGCCTGGCCGCCGGCGGGCCCTTCGCCGGCACGCTGGCCGTGGAGACCGTCACCCGCGACCAACGCCGCGACAAGCTGGGCCTGGACGCGATGATCGGCTGCTACCTGACGCTCAAGGCGTCGCTGGGCGAGGGCGACCAGGCCCTCGACCTGGTCGACCGCCGGTTCTTCAGCAACCCCGACGTCGACCAGACGCACGTTTACCCCGCGCTGATGGCCCTGCGGTTCTTGGCCGAAGAGGGCGACATCATCCCGCTGGACCGTGTCAAGCAGTCCGCCCGCCTGCTGCTAGACAACGACGACTACGCCGAGCAGGTGATCCTGGACCTCACCCGCTGGGAGGACTGGTCGCTGGTCGAACGCCTGGCCGGCGCTCCGCCGAGCTGGTTGCCGAGCTGGAGCCTACCGCCCCGGAGCTCTTCCGCCGGGCCCGCACGCTGCGGACCTTCGGCTTCCTCGGCAAGGCGTCACGCAGGCTGCCCGCGGCCGACGGGGGCGCCGACGGGGGGGCAGACGGGGGCGGCGACACGCCCGCCGACGGCAAGCCCTCTATCGGCGAGGGCCTAGAGGCGGCCGACGAGCCCGGCATGGCGATTGACCTCGCTGACGACGCGGCCGGCGACGGGTTGGACGAAGGGTCCGGCGATGGCGACTTCCCCTCCGACGGCTTCCCCTCTGCCAACTTTGCCGACGACGCGTTTACAGGCGACATGCCGCCCGACCCCGCCTCGTTCGCTACCGACCTGGCTGCCGACCGTGCCACGGGCGCTATGACGATGCCAGACCCCTGGGCGGACGAGGGCGTAGCCGAAGACGCACGCGTCGAAGCGGCTACGCTGGGTGAGCCAAAGCTGGGTGAGCCAAACCCCGGCGACACGAAGTCAAAAGACCCCACGTCGGGCAGCGTAGAATCCGATGGCGGAGAACCCGGCGACGCCGAGGCGGCGTTGAGCGTCCCGCAAGAGAACCCATCCGGCGGCACGCCGGCCGGCGAGGAAACGCTTGGCGAGGAACCCGTTCGCGAGCAACCGGTTGGCGACGCGGCGGTTGACGCGGAAGCAACGGGGGACACCCCGGCCGAAGCGGCCGACCCGCCCGCCCCGGCGCCACGCGTGCCGGCCGGCGCCGAGCCGCTCTCGCCGCCCAGCACGCTGGTGCTGCTGAGCGTGCCGCTGGGCGCCGGGGTGGTCTGCTTCGGACTGTTTTGGCTGATCCTGCGGAGCGGCTCCGCTTGACGCCCGGCGTGAAGAACGCCCCTGCCGGCGGCCCACCAACGACCCGAACCTGCCATGAGCACCACCGCAAACCCCACGCCACGCTTCGCCGACGACCCCAACCCAGCAACCCCCGGCGGGCAGCCAAGCGGCGACGCCTACTACGGCGACGACGCAGCCGAGTATCGCGCGGTCCACACCGGCGCCCTGCTGGGGCTGCTGATCGCCGTGGTGTCGCTGATCTTCCCGGCCACCGTGTCGAGCTTCGCCGACGTGCGGCAGGCGTTCCTGCTGGGCATCGCCCCGCTGGTGGGCGTGGCGGTCTCGGCGTGGTCGCTGGCCAAGATCAGGGCCAACCCCGAGCTGTATACCGGCGCGGCCGCCGCATCGGCCGGGCTGGTGATCGCCGG
>JBCCQL010000476.1:0-2729 GCA_039024355.1 Planctomycetota bacterium | reverse complement strand
TCTCCAAGAACGCCCGGATCATCCCAGGCCACGTGGAATCATTTGAGCGGCCTGGGGCAGAATAGCGAGAGCCCCCACCCGGGAGCAATCGCTATGGTCGTCCAGACCTGCCAGCACGAGCAGACGCAGAAGCACGGCAAAGACCGCCACGGCAACCAGCGGCACAAGTGCAAGCGGTGCGGCGCCACGTTCACCGAGGCCCAACCCAAGCCGCTCGGCGCCCTGCGGATCAGCATGCGGCAGGCGACGACGGCGCTCGGCATGATGCTCGAAGGCATGAGCCTGCGGGCCATCAACCGGTTGACCGGCATCGACCGCGAGACGCTCGGCGAGCTGATCCTAACAGTTGGCGAGAACTGCCAGGCGTTGCTGGACAGTCTCGAAGGGATCGAAGCAAGCGACGTTGAGGCGGACGAAATCTGGTCGTTCGTCGGGCTCAAAGAGAAGCGACGCATCGACCGCAACCGCAGCGAAGAGCTGGGCGACTCGTGGTGCTGGATCGCCGTGGAGGCGAACACCAAGCTGGTGCTGGCCCACCACGTTGGGGACCGCGACAGCCGCTCGTGCTGGTCGTTCCTCACCAGGCTACGCCGGGCGACGGCCGGCCGATTCCAGCTCTCTAGCGACGGGCTGGCCGCCTACCGCATGACCGTGCCGTTCGTGTTCCGCGGCAGCGTGGACTTCACGCAGCTCGTGAAGCAGTACGCAAGCACGCACGTGACCACGCGGTACTCGCCGGCCACGATAATAGGCGCCGAGAAGCACAGCCGGATGGGCGGCCCCGACCTGGAGAAGACCTGCACGAGCCACGTAAAGCGGCTGAACCTGTCGCTGCGGATGCACCTGCGGCGGTTCACCCGGCTCACCAACGGCCACAGCAAGAGCCTCGACCACCACAAGGCGATGCTGGCGATCTTCTTCGCGTGGTACAACTTCGCCCGCGTGAATACCGGGCTAGAGGGCAAGCAAACGCCGGCGATAGCCACGGGCCTGACCACCAAAGCCTGGTCGCTGCGGGAGCTGCTGGAGAACGCGGCGACGAAAAACTTCGGGCCAACACACTAACCGGCCAGTACCCCAAATCGGGCGGCACAAAACGCGGTGCAGAAGTTTTGCGATCGGGCGGCTACGTTGACAATCGAGGCTTGCCACCCGCGGGGCGTTTTCTGCCCGCCGGCGCCGTAAGTCGTTTGGCGGCGGTCGGCGGCGGGGCCCGGCTACGGCGAATCCGGCGTGAAACACTTTTCTGCCCGCTTTTTCTGCTGCGGGGCGATCTTCTTTTGTGCCAGCTTTCCATGCGGGGCTGAGGCGGGCTGCGATGCCGCTCGGTGGATGGGGTAGAGTTGGTGGCGTAGCCACAAGCCGCGCAGCCCTGCCCTGCCCGTGTGCCGCCGGCAGAACCCGCCCCCGCCGAAACACGCTTGCCCGCCGCCCGGGCCTTGGACCGATGCTCGCCGCCAGCACGCTGCCCGAGTGGTTTATCGTCGAGCTGCTGCTGATCCTCACCGCCGGGCTGGTGGCGAGCGTCGTGTGCCGGCGGCTGGGCGTGTCGAGCATTGTCGGGTACCTGGCCATCGGCGCCGTGCTGGGCAGCGGCCTGTTCGGTGCCGTGGGGCGCGACGGCCACGAGGTCGAGCTGCTGGCCGAGGCGGGCGTCTTCCTGCTGCTGTTCACCGTCGGGCTCGAGTTCTCGCTGGGCGAGCTGCGGACCCTCGCCTGGCGCCTGCCGGTGGGCGGCGCGCTGCAGATGACGCTGGTCGCCGCGCCGGTGCTGCTGGCCGGGCGGTGGATGGGGCTCTCGTGGGCGGGGGCGGCCATGCTGGCGGCCGCCGCGTCGTTCAGCTCCACGGTGCTGGTCTTCAAGACGCTGGCCGAGCTGGGCCAAGCCGCCACGCCGCACGGCCGGCGGGCCATCGGCGTCTTGCTGTTCCAGGACGTGGCGCTGGTGCCGCTGCTCTTGGCGGTGCCGCTGCTCACGGGCGGGCAGACGCAGGGCGCTGTCGACAACCCTGTTGAGCTGCTGCTGCTGGCGGCCAAGGCCGTGGGGTTTGTCGCCGCGGTGGTGGTGCTGCGGCGGGTGCTGGCCGGGTGGCTGGTGCCGCTGCTGGCCGGCTACCGCAGCCCGGAGCTGGTGGTGCTGCTCACGGTGGTGGTGCTGGGCGTCACGACGCTGGCCGCCGCCGCGGCCGGGCTGCGGCCAGAGCTGGGTGCGTTCGCCGCGGGCCTGTGCTTCGGCGGCAACCGCTGGTCGCCGCAGATCGACGCCCTGGTGCTGCCCTTCCGCGAGACGTTCGCCGCGATCTTCTTCGTCGGCCTGGGCCTGCTGGTGGACGTGCAGATGCTGCTGGCGGCGCCCGTCACGCTGCTGGCGGCCACGGCCGTGGTGATCGCCGTCAAGGCGGCGGCGGCGGCCATCGCCGTGCGGGCCACAGGGCTCAGCGGCGCCGCGTCGCTGGGCGTGGGGCTGGGGCTTGCGCACGTCGGGGAGTTCGCCTTTGTCCTGGCCCGGGTGACGGCCGACAGCGGACTGATCGGCCCGGCGGACTACAGCCGCTTCGCCACGGTTGCGTTCTTGTCGCTGCTGGTGACGCCCCCGCTGCTGCGGCTGGGCCTGCGGCTGGTGGGCGGCGCGGGGGGCGACGACCTGCCCCCGGGGGGCGGCGCCGGTGGCCCGGCGTGCGCGGTGGTCATGGGCGCCGGGCCGGTGGGCAAGCAGGTCGCCAGCTTGC
>JBCCQL010000475.1:0-2742 GCA_039024355.1 Planctomycetota bacterium | reverse complement strand
CGGCCGGCTAGACCTGCGGAAGATGCTGACCCGCGTGCCCGACAACACCGTCGAAGACCCTGTCTACCTCCAGCGGGACTACGCCGTCGACGACGCATTGTTGGCCGAAACGCTCGACCGGCTCATCCACGGCGGCGAGCCAGAGGTGACGCTCCGGCCGGCCCAGCCGCTGGGCAACCGCAACAAGTCCGTCGGCGGGCAGCTGGCGATCGACATCGAGCGGATGCTCAACCACGAGATCGCTTCGCTCCCGCCCTGCGCCGTCCAAGAGCCGCAGGGCCGCCGGGTGCTGCGGGGCGGGTCGCTGCGGGTGGTTACCACCGGCTCGGCCGGGCAGAGCTACGCTGCGTTCTGCAACGACGGCATGGTGATGGACCACACGGGCGTCTGCAACGACGGCGTCGGCAAGGGCGCGTGCGGCGGAGAGATCATCATCCGCTCCCCGGCCGGCGGCGGGCGACGCGATGGCCACAACGTGCTGATCGGCAACTTCGCGCTGTTCGGCGCCACAGGCGGGCGCACCTTTGTGCAGGGCCAGGCCGGCGACCGCTTCGCGGTACGCAACTCGGGCGCGACGGCCGTTGTGGAGGGCGTCGGCGACTTCTGCTGCGAGTACATGACCAACGGCGCCGTGATGAACCTGGGCGATTTTTATAAAGGGTTCGGCAACGGCATGTCCGGCGGCTTCGCCTACCAGTACGACCCGCAGGGCAGGCTGCCCGACCTGATGAGCCACAACTCGGTGCTGAGCGGCACGCTGGACGACGGCAGCACCGAGGCGGCCATCCACGAGGCGCCCGCCCGCCAGCTGCTGGCCTGGCACGTCGAGGCGACCGGCTCGCCGCGTGGCCGGGCACTGCTCGACGACTGGGAGAACACACGCCGGCACATGGCGTGGGTGATGCCGCGGGCCCTGCTACAGTACCAGGACGCGGGCGCCATCCTGGCGGCGCGTAGCCGGAAGCAGCTGCTCGACGAACTGGCGGCCGCGCTGGCAGCCCACCAGATCGCCGAGCTCAAGGCGGCGTGGAAGGCCGGCAAGCACATCCTTGCCGGTGGCGCCCCCGGCTACGGCGAGACCGACACCGTCGAGATGTTCCGCCTGCTCAACAGCTACACCGTGCTGGAGATGGCCCAGGCGCTGGCCGACAAGCGTGGGCTCCGCAGTGTTGAGCTGCGGGACAAGTCCGCCCGCAACCTGATCCTGACCGAAGACTACGAGCTGATGTCCGCCCTGGCCAAGCACGCCCGACAGGCGGTCGACAGCTACACCGACGACGAGCTGGCCGCCTTGATCTCGCACAAGCGTGTGAACGACTTCAAGCGTGCCCTGACGCTCCGCACCACCATCTCCATGGACAGCCCGGGCACGTACGCCTGGATCCTGCACCAGGACGAAAAGAACCGGCGCCAGCTCGGCGAGATCCCCAGCTTCGACGAGCTGTTCGCCAGCAAAGCCCTCCCCGACGTCGTGTCGCGACCACCGGCAAGCCTCACCTATGCAAGGCCCGTACATTCCTGAAGACGCCCCGTTCTCGGGCGATCAACGCACCTGGCTCAGCGGCTTCCTGGCGGGGCTGCACTCGCGCGTGGCGTTGGGCGACGGCGCCGGCGCCCAGCCGCCCGCCCCCGCGATCGAAGCCAAGCCGATCGACATCCTCTTCGGCACCCAAACCGGCAACTCCGAGGAGCTGGCCGGCGAAGCCGCTGCGCTGGCCCAGTCGCGCGGCTACACGCCACGCCTCGCTGCGCTCGAAGACGTGTCGATGGACCGCCTGGCGGGCATGACCAACATGATCTGCGTGATCTCGACCTACGGCGAGGGCGAGATGCCGGAATCCGCCCAGCTGTTCTGGGACGCGCTGTCTTCCAGCACCGCCCCCAGGCTCGAGTCGCTCACCTACGGCGTGCTCGCCCTGGGCGACACCAGCTACGAGCACTTCTGCCGGGCCGGCAAGCTGCTGGACACGCGGCTCGAGCAGCTCGGCGCCACGCGGATCGCCCCGCGGATCGATTGCGACGTCGACTACGAGGGCCCGGCGGCCGACTGGCTGGCGTCGGCCATCCCCGAGGCGGTGGGCGTCGCTACGGCCGCGCCGGCGCTCGCGCCGCCGGAGAAGAAGGCGTGGTCCAAGAAGAACCCGTACCGGGCGCCGGTCATCGACAACCGCAACCTCTCCGGCGCGGGGTCCGCCAAAGAGATCCGTCACGTGGCGTTCGACCTGGGCGGCAGCGGCCTCACCTACGAGGCCGGCGACGCCCTCGGCGTCAAACCCGTCAACGCCCCCGACCTGGTGAGCCTGTGGCTCAAGCGGCTTGACGCCCCGGCGGACGCAGCCATTCCCGGCCGTGACTTGCCGCTGGGCGAACTGCTCACCACCTCGCTGGAAATCTCGACCCCGTCGCGGGAGCTGGTCGAGGGCATCGCCCCGCTGGCCGGTGACGACGAGCTTTCGCACGTGCTGGCCGGCGGCGACAACGAGGCGATCGACAGCTACCTGTGGGGCAAGGACGCGCTGGACCTGCTGAACCTGAACGCGTCGCTGCAGCTCGACCCGGCGATGGTTGTGGGTTGGCTCAAGCCGCTGCAGCACCGGGCGTACACCCTTAGGGAAGCCTAAGCTCAGATTTCATAGCGATCTTTTCTCTCCAGACCGTATGCGCCTGCTCATCGCCTCACTTCAGCAGCTCATATCTCGCTGGGCTCACCTCACTAGGCAGCAGCTCGCCCTGCTTTCTTTG
>JBCCQL010000474.1:0-2743 GCA_039024355.1 Planctomycetota bacterium | reverse complement strand
GAGCTGACCGTCAACGGCGCCGCCTCGGCCACCGCGCCGCTGCCGTCCGCTGAGTTGCGAAGGCCCCTGCGGCTCACGCTCTCGACGTTCGACCAGCGGTCGCTCGTCGCAATCGGCGATGCAGCACTGCTGGCCCTGCCCCTGCGGACACCACCAAGCGGCCCGGCTGGCGCCGCACGCCGGACGGATCACACGGTTGGGTTTGAAGTCGTCGCGCACGGCGGGTCGATCGAATTGCAAGATTTGGCGGTCTGGCGAGACGTCTTCTACGAGCCCAAGCCCGCCGGCTTCGCCGAAACGAGCGACGCCGCCGGATGGCGGCTAGGTCCGCGCGAGTGGTTTGTGGTGGGCGATAACCAGGCGGTGTCGCTCGACTCCCGCGTTTGGTCCCGGCGTGGGGGGCTGCCCGGCAGACTCATCCTGGGCCGTGTGCCCGCGGGCCACGGCTTTGCCGGGCAAGCCGCCGAGCCCCGCAGCGAAGTATCGCCACGACCCGCAATCCGATAACCTCATCAGCCGCGGGCGGGGCCGTGTGTTGTCCCCCACCCGCGGCCCGCGGGGCGTCACTCGCGGCCGTCCACCGATTTTCAGGCCGATTGCCGAGCCTCCGCCATGGCACGCAAGAGCAAGAAGCGTCGCAGCTTCCCCCCGCCCGCCACAGACGCCAAGCGGCCGCAGCAACGGGCCGGCAAGAAGAAGGCTAGGTCCGCCCCCGCCGGCCAGCCGGTGCGGGAGACAATCGAGTCGCTGGCCGTGGCCTTTGTGCTGGCGTTCTTGTTCCGCACGTTCCAGGCCGAGGCGTTCGTGATCCCCACCGGGTCCATGGCGCCGACGCTGATGGGGCAGCACAAGGACATCTTCTGCCCCCAGAGCGGGCAGCGGTACCAGTTGAACGCCGCCAGCGAGAGCCCCGAGAACCGCGACACAAACAGCATCCGTGAACAGCTTGAGCGTGAGGGTCGACTCTACGGCAGGCCCGACCTGACGCGGCTAGCGGCGGCCCCGTCGCCGACCGTGCGGCGCCAAGTGGAGACCGTCGGCGGCGGTTCTCCTACGTGCCGCTACCCCCAACAGGTGCGGAGCGACCTGCCGCCAAACACGGTCCGCGTGGGCGGGTCCGAGAAGCCGATCGAGGACGAGCCGACTTTCTCGGGCGACCGGATCTTGGTCAACAAGTTCATCTACTCGTTCGCCGATCCGCAGCGGTGGGACGTCGTGGTGTTCAAGTACCCGGGCAACGCGGTCAGGAACTACATCAAGCGGCTGGTCGGCCTGCCGAACGAGGACCTGCTGCTCGCCGGCGGAGACGTCTACACGCGGCCCGCCGGATCGGGCGGCGCGTGGGGCATTGCCACCAAGCCGCCGAAGACGCAGCTGGCCATGCGGCAGCTCGTGCACGACACCGACCACGACGCGGCCGCCCTGCACGCCGCCGGCTGGCCGCTGCGGTGGGCCTTCGATGAGGGCGCCGGCTGGTCGGTCGAGGAGCGGACCGAGGGCCCCAACCTGCGGCAGGTCTACTCTGCCAAGGCCGGCGGCGCGGCGTCGTGGCTGCGGTACCGGCACACACCGGCCGGCTTCAACGCCTGGCGGGCGGCAACGGGCGGCGGCGAGAAACCCGACGCAGGGCAGATGGCCCGCCTCGCCCAGCCAGAGCTGGTAACCGACTACAACGCCTACAACACCGAGATCGAGCGGCACGACCTGACGGTGCAGTCGCCGCCTAGCGGGCTTAAGGAGCTGCGGGTCCCGGACCACAAACGCGGGCTGCACTGGGTCGGCGACCTGATGATCGAGGCGTCGGTCACCGTCCGGAGCAAGACGGGGCGGGTCTTGCTCGACCTGGTCGAGGCCGGCCGCCACCACCGGTGCACGATCGACGTCGCGACGGGCGCCGCCACGCTCTCGCTGATCCCCTTCGGCGGCGGGCCGGCGGTCGAGGGCTACGCCCCAACGGCGGTCACCTCCATCCGCGGGCCGGGCAGTTACGAGCTGCGGCTGTCTAACTTTGACAACGAGCTCACGCTGTGGGTCAACGGGGCCGTCGTCGCGTTCGACGCCCCCACCACCTACCCGGCGCCGCAGCGTGTGCCCGCCCCGCAGACAAGCGACGCCGACGCCGGCGATCTTGAGCCCGCCGCCATCGGGTGCGCGGGCGCAGAGATCCGTGTCACACGGCTGCAGCTGTGGCGTGACCTGTACTACATCGCGTCACGCTGGGATCGGCCCGACTTGACCGAACCGACGAGGATGCGGGTCGGCGCCGTGCTGACCGACATCCCGCAAGACGGCAACCTGCTTGTCGCGGCGCCTGGAGCCGGCAAGGCGCCCGCGTGGGAGCTCGCCCGCGACCCGGACCTGTGGCCGAAATGGGCCGACCGCCGGCAGGCAGAGTTCACCACCGGGGCCGGGCAGCTTTTCGTCATGGGCGACAACAGCGCCGCTAGCTCGGACAGCCGCCTTTGGGTCACCCAGGGCGCCGGCAGCCCCGGCGGGGCGTACCTGGACAAGTCGCTGCTGATCGGCAAAGCGGTGTGTGTCTACTGGCCGCATTCCTGGTACTCTCTAAAGCTAGGGAGCCGCAGGCGGCTGACGCTGCCGGTGCCTAACTTCCGCGACATGCGGCTGGTCCGCTGAGCCGGCCGCGACGCGACACCGACGCAAAACCAAGCGAGCCGGGGCAAGGATGCCGCTACTGGACGTGCACGGGCTGGTGAAGTCCTACGGCCGCCGCCGGGTGGTG
>JBCCQL010000473.1:0-2749 GCA_039024355.1 Planctomycetota bacterium | reverse complement strand
GGGCGCCTCGTGGCTGTGGCGGGTGATCTCGCCCTCGACCAGGTAGATGACGTCCTCGGCGATATTCGTCGCGTGGTCCGCGATCCGCTCCACATGCCGGGCCGCCGTGAAGAAGTGCAGCGCGGCCTCCACCAGCTCCGACCGCGACCGCATCACCTCCGAGAGCTCGGCGATCACCAGCCGGTTGCACTCGTCGACCTCGTCGTCCTGCTCGCAGACGGCCCGCGCGCGGGCGGCGTCGAGGTCGACAAACGCGTCCAGCGCGTCCCGCACCATGCCAATGGCCAGGTCGCCCATCCGCTCCAGCGTCGGCGGCGCGTCCAGCTCCGGGTGCGGCACGACAGACTCGGCCCGGTTGCCGATGTTCACGGCCAGGTCGCCGATCCGCTCCAAGTCCGCGTTGAGCTTCAGCACCGTCGCCACCCGGCGGAGGTCCTTCGCCACGGGCTGGTGCAGCGCCAGGATTTTCAGGCACTCCTCTTCGATCCGCACCTCGCGGCGGTTGACCTCGGGCTCGAGCTGGTCCAGCTCCGCGGGCAGCTCCCGCCGGCGGTCGACCAGACCACGGCAGGCGATGCGGACCATCTCCTCGACGATGGACGACTGCGCAAGCACGTCCCGTTCGAGCGATTCGAGGTCGCGTTCGAGGTGCTTGGACATGGGGGTGGGGTGGCTGTCGGCTGTTGGCTGTTGGCTGTTGGCGTTATTGCTCCCAACCGCCAACCGGCGACTGGCAACCGGCGACTGGCAACCGGCGACTGGCAACCGGGCCGGCTAGCCGAAGCGGCCGGTGATGTAGTCTTCCGTCTGCTTCTGCGTGGGGTTGGTGAACAGGGCCTGCGTCTCGCCGACCTCGACCAGCCGGCCCTGGAAGAAGAAGGCCGTCTGGTCCGATACCCGGGCGGCCTGCTGCATGTTGTGCGTGACGATGACGATGGTGTACCGGTCTTTGAGCTCGAAGATGAGGTCCTCGATCCGCGCGGTCGACGCCGGGTCGAGCGCCGAGGCGGGCTCGTCCATCAGCAGCACCTGCGGGTCGGTGGCCAACGCCCGCGCGATGCACAGCCGCTGCTGCTGCCCGCCGGAGAGCGCCAGGGCCGAGTCGCCCAGCCGGTCCTTCACCTCGTCCCACAACGCGGCGTGCTTGAGGCACTGCTCGGCGGTTTCGAGCAGGCGGCTTTTGTTGCGCTGGCCGGCGACGCGGGGTCCGTACGCCACGTTGTCGAAGATCGACTTGGGGAACGGGTTGGACTTTTGGAACACCATGCCGACCCGTTTGCGGAGCTCGACGACGTCGACGCGCGGCCCGTGGATCGACCCGCCGTCGAGCAGCACGTCGCCCTCCAGGCGGGCGCCCTCGATCATGTCGTTCATGCGGTTCATGCACCGCAGCAGCGTGCTCTTGCCGCAGCCCGACGGGCCGATGAACGCCGTCACGCAGTTCTGCGGCACCGTCAGCGAGATGTCGAACAGCGCCTGGCTGGCGCCGTAATAGAAGTTGACCCCGCGGGCCACGATCTTGGCGGGCGACTGGGCCATCTCGGCCGCGCTGCGGGCCGGGCGGCTAGAGTCGAACACCGGCGGCTTGGTGGCGGTGGTGGTTGGCATAGCGTGCGGGGGGCTTACCAGTTGATGCGTCGGCTGTAGCGGTAACGCAGCAGCACGGCGCCGGAGTTGAGCAGGATCAGCACCAAGAGCAGCACCACAATCGCGGCGCCCGCCAGCTGGTGGAACTGCGGGTTGGAGTGCCCCGCCCAGTAGAAGATCAGCAGGGGCATGCCGCTGTAGGCGTCGCCCAGCGTGGCGGGGAGGAACGTCATGTCGATCGCCGCGCCGACGGCCACCAGCGGGGCGGCCTCGCCCAGCGCGCGGGAGATTGCCAGGATGACGCCGGTCATGATGCCGGGCGTGGCCGCCGGCAGCACCTGCCGCCAGATGGTCTGCCACCGCGTGGCGCCCAGGGCGAACGACGCCTGCCGGATCGACCCCGGCACGGCGCGCAGCGCCTCTTGCGTGGCGAGGATCACGATCGGCAGCACCACCAGGGCCAGCGTCAACGCCCCGGCCAGCACGGATTTGCCCAGCCCCATCGTGCGGACAAAAAGCCCCAAGCCGAGGATGCCGTAGACGATCGACGGCACGCCGGCCAGGTTGGCGATGTTGAGCTGGATCAGCCGGCGCCACCAGGACGACGGGGCGTACTCCTCAAGGTACACGGCCGCGCCGACGCCGATCGGCACAGCGATGGCGCCCGTGATGGCGATCAGCCACAGGCTGCCCACCAGGGCGGCCTTGATGCCCGCGTCCTCGGGCGCCTCCGAGGCGTTGTTGGTCAGCAGCGTCCAGCTGAGCCACGGCACGCCCTGATAGAAGATGGCGCCCAGCAGCACCGCCAGGATCACCAGGCACGCCGCCGTGGCCGCGAAGCACAGCCACGCAAACGCCGAAGACACCCGCTTGCGTCGCCGCAGGCCGGCGGCGGCGGCAGCGGCGGCTTCTGCCCCATCGGTGCTGAGCGGCGTGTTGCCGGGCGGCGTGGTCATTCGTAGCTGTTCCGCATCCGGTTGAGGATCACCTGCGCCAGCACGTTAAGCACCATGGTCGAGGCGAACAGCGTCAGCCCCACGGCGAAGATGGCGTCCGCCTGGATCGTGCCCACCTCGTTGTCGCCCTGCCGGACGGCCACGATGTAGGCGGTCATCGTTTGGATCTCCGACAGCGGGTTGAGCGTCAGCGACGCCTTCTGCCC
>JBCCQL010000472.1:0-2761 GCA_039024355.1 Planctomycetota bacterium | reverse complement strand
CCGAGCCCGCGGGCGGGTGCCCCGTCATGCGGCAGACGCTCGACGGCACGCAGCGGCACACAGCCGCCGGCGCCTACTCCAACAGCGACTGGTGGCCAGAGCAGCTCAACCTGCAGATCCTTCACCAGAACTCGGCGCTGAGCAACCCGCTGGGCGCCCGCTTCCGCTACGCCGATGAGTTCAGCAAGCTCGACCTGGCCGAGGTCAAGAAGGACCTCGAAGCGCTTATGACCACCTCGCAGGACTGGTGGCCGGCGGACTACGGCACCTACGGGCCGCTGTTCATCCGCATGGCCTGGCACAGCGCGGGCACGTACCGCGTGGCCGACGGGCGGGGCGGCGCGTCGTACGGCACGCAGCGCTTTGCGCCGCTGAACAGCTGGCCCGACAACGCCAACCTGGACAAGGCCCGCCGGCTGCTGTGGCCCATCAAGCAGAAGTACGGGCAGAAGCTCTCGTGGGCGGACCTGATGGTGCTGGCCGGCAACGTCGCGCTAGAGTCCATGGGCTTTGAAACCTTCGGCTTCGCCGGCGGGCGGGCCGACGTGTGGGAGCCGCAGCAGGACATCTACTGGGGCCCGGAGAGCGAGTGGCTGGGCGACAAGCGGTACTCCGGCGACCGGGAGCTGGCCCACCCGCTGGCCGCGGTCCAGATGGGCCTGATCTACGTCAACCCGGAGGGCCCCAACGGCAAGCCCGACCCGCTGGCCGCCGCGCACGACACACGCGTGACCTTCGCCCGCATGGCGATGAACGACGAAGAGACCGTGGCGTTGATCGCCGGCGGGCACACCTTCGGCAAGGCCCACGGCGCGGCGGACCCGTCCGAACACGTCGGCCCCGAGCCCGAGGGCGCCACGCTGGCCGAGCAGGGCCTGGGCTGGAAGAACACCTACGGCAAGGGCAACGCCGAGGACACCATCACCAGCGGCCTGGAGGGCGCCTGGACGTCGACGCCCGCCCAGTGGTCCACCGGCTACTTCGACAACCTGTTCGGCTACGAGTGGGAGCTGACCAAGAGCCCCGCCGGCGCTTGGCAGTGGAAGCCCACCGACGCCTCGGCCGAGGGCACCGTGCCCGACGCCCACGACCCGGAGAAGATGCACGCCCCCATGATGTTCACGACGGACATCGCCCTGAAGCGGGACCCGGCCTACGCCCGCATCTCCAAGCGGTTCCACGAGGACCCGGACGCCTTCGCCCTGGCGTTCGCCAAGGCGTGGTACAAGCTGACGCACCGCGACATGGGCCCCGTCTCGCGGCTGCTGGGCCCCGAGGTGGCGCCGCCGCAGCTGTGGCAAGACCCGGTGCCGGAGGTCGACCACACGCTGATCGACGCGGCGGACACCGCCGAGCTGAAGGCCAAGCTGCTGGCGTCGGGCGTCTCGCGGCCGGACCTGGTGTCGACCGCGTGGGCCTCGGCCTCGACGTTCCGCGGCACCGATAAGCGTGGCGGCGCCAACGGCGCCCGCATCCGTCTGGCCCCGCAGAAGGACTGGGCCGTCAACCAGCCGGACAAGCTGGCCGCCGTGCTCGAGAAGCTCGAAGCGGTGCAGGCCGAGTTCAACGCCGCCCAGCGGGACGGCAAGCGTGTGTCGCTGGCGGACCTGATCGTGCTGGGCGGCTGCGCGGCGATCGAGGAGGCGGCCCGGGTCGCCGGCCACACGGTGGAGGTCCCCTTCTCGCCCGGCCGCACCGACGCCACGGACGAGATGACCGACGCCGAGTCGTTCGCCGTGCTCGAGCCCACGTCCGACGGCTTCCGCAACTTCCTCAGCCGCACCACCGACCGGCCGGCCGAGGAGCTGCTGGTCGACCGGGCCCACCTGCTCACGCTGACCGCGCCGGAGATGACCGCCCTGGTCGGCGGCATGCGGGCGCTCGACGCCAACGCCGGCGGAACCCGCCTGGGCGTGCTGACCGACAAGCCGGGCACGCTCACCAACGACTTCTTCGTCAACCTGCTCGACATGGGCACCGTCTGGGGCAAGTCGCCCCAGTGCGGCCACTTCTTTGAGGGACGCGACCGCGAGACCGGCGAGGCGAAGTGGCGGGCCAGCGCGGTGGACCTGGTGTTCGGCTCGAACTCGCAGCTGCGGGCCATCGCCGAGGTCTACGCCAGCGACGACGGCGAGCGGGCGTTCCTCGACGATTTTGTCGCCGCGTGGGCCAAGGTCATGAACCTCGACCGCTTCGACCTGTCGCCGGCCGCGGCAGGCCCCGGCGGCCCCATGGCGCACAGCGGCCGCTGACCTGCCGGCCCGTCCACGGACGGCAGAGCAAAACAAGCCGCGGCGGCCTGCGTTGGCCGCCGCGGCTTTTTGTTTCTTGCTGGCGTTGCCCGCGCTAACGCCGCCGCCGGGCGGGCCCGCGGCGACGCTGCGTGGCGGGCTTCGGGCGGCTGGCGGTGCGTGCCGTGCCGCGACGCTGCACGCGGGGCTTGTACCGGGTCAGGCCGGGCGATTGCTTTACGGGCGTGGCCAACTCGAGCCGGTCGGCCAGCAGCCGGTCGGCCTTGCCCACAACCGCGGCGAGCGCCGGCTCCACGGTCGTGACGATCGACACCATGTGCCGCGGCCCAGCGTCGTCGCCTGATTCTGGCGTCGCGGGCGGCATCACCAGGTAGTACCGCCACTCGAGCGGCACGCCCTTCGCCTCGCCGGTGGCCACCAGCCCCATCACCCGGCAGCCGGACCGGCTGGTCCACTGCTCGCTCGAAGCCAGCCCGCCGAGGGCGTCGCCCAGCGACTGGCGCACCTCT
>JBCCQL010000471.1:0-2762 GCA_039024355.1 Planctomycetota bacterium | reverse complement strand
CTGCACGGCCCCGCCGCGGCTCGAGCACTGGCGGGTGGTGCAGAACAACACATGGCGATGGATCGAGAAGGCAGAGCTCGTCGACGGCCAGTGGCGTCACGCCGACATGACGGTGCCTGTGAATAAAGCGACCGGCCGGCAGGTCGCAGGACGGGACCCGGCGGACTACCTGTTCTGCGTCGAGGCGCCCCGGGCGGTAATCGACGCCGTAGACAGCGGATCGCACGACGTCTGCGTTGTGCGAGAGGGCACCAGCCTCGGGCCCTCGCCCATCGCCGAGCGGAAGGCCCGCGAAGGCCGGCCGCCCAGCCGCTGGCTGCGCGGCCTGGACGCACCGCAGCTGCGTGTCTGGCTCGCTACGTTCGTGCCGCCGCAGGCAGACGTGGTCGGCATGACGTTTCTTGAGCACCTGACGCGGGACCACGGCTTCGCGACCGACGCCGTCGCCGGGCTCACACCCGACGAGCAAGCCAAGCTGCACGGCGCCGCCCACGCCGGGTACTAGGCCCGTGGCCGCCGGTCGGGCCTAGAGCGGATTCGTCGTTGGTGTGGGCGCTCCACTTGCGGCCGCAGGCGTGGCTTTGTCGGCCTGCATCGCCGATGCACCACATCGGCTGCTTCGGCCTCCGCGCCAAGCTAGCGTCCGCCACGCCGAGGCGCTCACACCATCTCCGAATCCGCCCTAGGGTCTCGCGCGGGCCGCTCTGCGTGCCAAGCACAGGTCTGAATTGAAAGCGTTCCGCGTTTTCCCCTTGCACAACTAGGGGAGCGTAGCGTAGCATTCCCCTAGGCGTGACAAGGGAAGCCGCTCCGGCCCAACGCTGAATCAAAATGCCCGGCAAGAAAAAGACAACCGGCGGCGACCCCGCTCTGCCGCAGGGCAGCCTCGACCTGCTGATCCTCCGGACGCTGTCCGGCGGCGCCAAGCACGGCTACGCCGTCGCGCGGCACATCCAGCAGGTGAGCGACGACTTCCTACGCGTCGAGGAGGGATCGCTCTACCCGTGCCTGCACCGCATGGAGCGGCGTGGCTGGATCGAGGCCGAGTGGGGCGTCTCGGAGTCCAACCGGCGGGCGAAGTACTACTGCCTGACCCGGGCGGGGCGATCGCAGTTGAAGGTCGAGGCGGCCGCCTGGCGTGACATGGTGGCCGCCATCGGCAAGGTGCTAGGCCCGGCCCCGCCCGCCCCCGCCGCAAGTGGGGCCTGAGCCCGATGGCCGATGCGCGTGCCTACCTGCCGTACTGGCTGTGGCCCGGCGACGACCGGCCGACGCACGAAGTGGACGAAGACATCGCCGAGGAGCTCCGCCTGCACCTCGACCTGCTGGCCGAGGAGAACGAGCGTCGCGGCATGGCGCCCGGCACGGCCCGGCACGAAGCCACCAAGTGTTTCGGCGACCTCGCGTCTATCGAGCGTCGCTGCCGCCGCATCCGAGTGGGAGAAAAAATCATGCTGCAACGCGTCCAAGCCGCCGCGCTGGTGGCCCTGCTCTTCGCCGTCGTCTTCTTGGCGATCCGCCAGTGGAACACCGACGCGGCGACCGCCCAGTTCATGGACCAGACCACGGCGTTCCTCACCAAGATCGAGCGAGACATCGCCGGCCTCGGCGCCGCTGACCCGGGCCCTGCCGGCGGGCCAGGCGAAGCGAAGGCGAGTCGAGAGGTGCTCGACAAGCAGCGGGAAGTCTACGAGCGGCGGCTAAAGTCGCTGCAGCGGCACTTTTTCACGCTGAGTGAAGATCGGTCACGTCTCGACGCAGAAATCGCCAGCGTTCAGCAAGCGGCCGATACGGACGCCGTACGCATTGCAGAACACAACACGCGAGCTGTCGCTGCCTCTGAAGCGAAGCTGAAGTTTGCTCAAAGCAACCAGCAACGGGTGGCAGAGCTGCACAGCGAAGGCATCGAGACGCAGGCAGCCCTTGAAAGAGCAGAGAATCGCGTGGTCGCCGCCGAGCAGGCGCTCAGCGCGCACAAGCTCTCCGCGACGGCGAGACAGCAACGCAGCAAGCAAACCGCTGCGCTACGGATCGAAGAACTCCGCAAGCAGAGCCGCACACTCGACGCACAGATCCGCGAAGCAGAGGCGGCACTAGCGGCGACAGAGCTAGAGCTCATGCGCATCAAGGCGTCTGTTTCCACCCCCGCGGCTTCCACCCCCGCGCCGCCGCGGGGAGACGTTGGGCCCGCCGGGGCGATGATGGGGGGCGGAATGGGGGCATATCTCGACCCGCTGCCGCGTGTTGACGGCGGTCGATGATCATCCGCGGCGCCAGTCGCCGCGCTTGCCGCCCGATTTGGCTTCGAGCTGCACGGGGCCGATCTTCATGCCGCGGTCGACCGCCTTGCACATATCATAAACCGTCAGGGCGGCGACGCTGGCCGCGGTCAGGGCCTCCATCTCAACGCCGGTTGGCCCGGTGACTTCCGCCGTGGCTTCGATACGCAGGACGGACGGGTCGGCCGGCGTGAACGCCAAGTCGACACGCACGGCGGTCAGCCCCAGCGGGTGGCACAGCGGGATGAGGTCGGCCGTACAAACTCTCCCGATAGCTTCTCCCCAGCTGTAATCAGTGCAATGAACGGCGCTTCTCGCCATTACAAGACTTTACCCAGTAACACAAGCGAAGACGATGAACGGCTTCTGCAAGGTTTCTAATTTTTTTTTAACTTAGTGAAATAAGGGCGGAGGGAGTAGATGTTCTGGGTAAAGTCTTGTAATGGCGAGAAGCGCCGTTCATTGCACTGATTACAGCTGGGG
>JBCCQL010000470.1:0-2762 GCA_039024355.1 Planctomycetota bacterium | reverse complement strand
CCGCGACCGCGTGGTGGGCTACCGCGAGCTGGCGGTGGTCACCGCCGGCAGCGGCGCCGACGGGTACCTGAGCAGCACCCCCGCAGCAGGGAGGTTCCGATGAACCGGCGTGTCACACAGTTTGCTAGGCCGCTGCTGGCGGCGGCAGCCGCCTGGGCGGCAATCACAGCGGCGGGCCCGCTCCACGCCCAAGACGGCGGGCTGCTGCACCAGACGCCGCCGCCCGCCGCGAGCGCGGGCCCCGGCCCCGCGGCCGGCGTGCCCGGCGGCCTGACGCTGGCCAACAGCTCGTACCTGCACCGCCCGCTGCCGCCCGAGGCGGAGTACCGCGCGCTGCAGAAAGAGGACATCATCACGGTGATCGTCGACTACCGCTCGAGCATGCTGAGCGAGGGCGAGGCCGAGAGCCGCAAGACCGCCAACCTGAACGCGGTGCTGACCGAGTGGATCGGCTTCGACGGCAAGAGCATCTTCCGCGGCCCGCAGTCGCGCGGCGACCCGGCCATCGCCGGCCAGCTGGACAGCCAGTACCGGGCCGAGGGCGACCTGCAGCTGCGCGACTCGCTGACGTTCCGCATTGCCGCGAAGGTCGTCGACATCCGCCCCAACAACAACCTGGTGATCGAGGCGCACCGCACCATCACCATCAACGACGAGGTGTGGCAGCAGTCGCTCACGGGCGTGGTCCGGCGGCAGGCGATCGGCCTGGACAACACGGTGCGGAGCGACTCGATCGCGGACCTCAAGATCCACAAGCGTGAACTCGGTCAGGTCCGCAACGCGTACGCGCCGGGCTGGCTCAACTTCTGGTGGGGCAAGGCCAAGCCGTTTTAGCCCAGCGGCCCGAGCGTCCGTCAACAAGGTCCGCACAATCTTACTAGCCCACGGATAACCATCATGCCTGCCCCCCGCTCCTTCGTTCTGCTCGGCCTCGCCGCGGCGTTAAACGCGGCGACCTTCACGCCGCCCGCCGGCGCCGGCGGGCGGACCGCGCTGCGGAACATCTGCCGCGTCAAGGGGCAGGAAGAGAACACGCTCAACGGCCTCGGCCTTGTGGTCGGCCTCAACGGCACCGGCGAGGCGGGCGACGGCCCCACCATGCGGAACCTGGCCCGGGCGATGGAGCTGATGGGCTCGCCGGTGTCGCAGAGCGGCCGGCTCGACGCGGAGTCGCTCCAAGAGCTCCGCAACATCAAGAACGTGGCCCTGGTCATGGTCAGCGCGACGGTGCCCGCCACCGGCGCCCGCCGCGGCGACAAGCTGGACTGCCACGTCAGCGCCATCAACGGCAAGAGCCTGGAGGGCGGCCGGCTGGCGTTCGCCTCGCTGCGGGGGCCCAACACGCAAGACGGCCGCGTGTTCGCCCTGTGCCAGGGATCGCTGGTGATCGACGACCCCGCGCAGCCCATGGTGGCCCGCATCCACGGCGGGTGCCAAATGCAGCAGGACGTGTTTACGCCCTTCGTCAAGGACGGCTACATCACGCTGGTGCTCGACGAGAACCACGCCGACTTCCAGATCGCCGACGCCATTGTCCACCAGATCCGCGACACGTACGGCGACCAGGTCGTTAAAGGCGACGACGCCGACTACGACGCCAAGCTGCAGCAGCTGGTGCAGGCCATCAACGCGTCGAACGTGCGGGTCAAGGTGCCCGAGTTCTACACGGCCGAGCCCGTGGCCTTCGCCGCAGAGCTGCTAGAGATCGACATCTACGACGCCGAGCCCGAGGCGCGTGTCTACATCAACTCGCGGACCGGCAGCATCCAGATCAGCGGCGACGTCGAGATAGGCGACGTGGTGGTCGCCCACCGCAACCTGGTGGTCGAGGCCACCGCGCCCGCCAAGTTCGCCAGCGTCGACCCGGGCGAGACCAACAAGCCCAAGCTCACGCGGCTGATCACGGCGCTGGAGTCCCTCCGCGTGCCGGCGGACGACATCGTCGAGATCATCCGCGGCATCAACAAGCTGGGCAAGCTGCACGCGCGGCTGATGATCGACTAGTGGCCCCGCAGCGCCAGCGACCGCATGCCGATTGCCAACCGACCGACACACCGAGCTCTACGATGAAGATCTCTTCCCCTATCGCCGACGCTGCTGTTCTGGCCGGCTCTGCCGCGCCCGCCGCGACGCAGCGGGCGCAGCTGCTGCTCAACCGACGGCCGGATGCAGCGTCGCATGCAGACGTCCCCGTCACCAATACACGGGTAGCCAACGCCCAAGTCGCCCGGGCGGAAGAGACCCGCGAGGCGTTCACGAAGTTTGTCGGCACAACGGTGTTCGGCCAGATGCTCAGCTCAATGCGCAAGACGGTCGGCGAGCCGGCCTACTTCCACGGCGGGCAGGCGGAGAAGGTCTTCCAGGGCCAGCTCGACCAGGCGATCGCCGACAAGATGACCGCCAGCGGCGGGTCGGCCTTCGCCCGGGCGATGTTCGAGCAGCAGTTCCCGCAGCTGGCGGACACGCTCCGGCAAGCGGAAGCCAACGCCGCGGCCGCCGGGCCAGCGGCCGCCGCCTCTCCGAACGCCGTTCCGGCAGGGAACGATGCGTTACAGACGCTTGTAAACCTGCCACGCCGCTAGCCGGCCCGCTGCGTCCTGCCCCAGCCACGGCCGCGTCCGACCACACCAGCGCAACCCACCAGCACGACAACCCATCAAGCCATGACGACGCCCCACCAACCGCCATCCGACCCACCGGCCGATGCAGGCGAGCATGCCGAGCACGAACCGCCGGGCTGGGACACCCAGATTGCGGTGCTG
>JBCCQL010000469.1:0-2769 GCA_039024355.1 Planctomycetota bacterium | reverse complement strand
CCAGCACGTTGTACTCGCCCGCCTTGACCAGGTAGCCCTGGCCGGCGAGCTGCTCGATCCAGTCGCGGATCGCGGCCGCGGGGTGCCCGCTCAGCAGGCCGTAGGTGCTCAGCCGGTCGTGCCCCTGCTGGGCGATGCGTGCCTCGCTCGATCCGGCCAGCACCTTGGCCGTGTAGTCGCCGCCGAAGCGTTGCTCGAGCCGCGCTACGCACGAGAGGATCTTCTGCGCGAGGATCAGCGGCTCGTCGACGGTCTCCAGCCCGCCGTCGCAGACGTCGCACGCGCCGCAGTTGGGCTTGTCGTACGACTGGCCGAAGTGCTCCACCAGGGCCTTGTGCCGGCAGGTCACGCCGCCGGCGAAGGCCGCCATGGCGTCGATCGACCGCAGCGCGGCGGCGGCGGCCTGCGGGTCGGACATGTCGGTCATCCGGCGCCAGGTCGAGGCGTCGCCCGCCGCGTACAGCAGCACGCACTCCGCCTCGAGCCCGTCGCGGCCCGCCCGGCCGCTCTCCTGCTGGTAGTTCTCGATCGACTTGGGCATGCCGGCGTGGATCACGTAGCGGACGTTCGACTTGTCGATGCCCATGCCGAAGGCGACCGTCGCCACGATCACGTCGACGCGTTCCTCGATAAACGCGTCCTGGTTCTGCTGCCGCTCGGCGTCGCTCAGGCCGGCGTGGTACGCGGCGGCGCGGACGCCAAGGCCTTCGAGCGCCGCGGCGGTGCGCTCGACCTCTTTGCGGCTGATGCAATAAACGACGCCGGACTCGCCCGCGTGGCGGCCGATCACCTCCTGGATCTGCCCCAGCTTGTTGCTGGCCCGCATCACGCGGTACCGCAGGTTGGGCCGGTCGAACGAGCCGACCAAAAACTCGGGGTCGGCCAGGCCCAGCTGCTGGGCGATGTCGCCCCGCACGCGCTCCGACGCGGTGGCCGTGTAGGCGTGCATCGCCACGCCCGGCAGCACCTCCTTGAGCTGCGCCAGGCCGCGGTACTCGGGCCGGAAGTCGTGCCCCCAGGAGCTGATGCAGTGGGCCTCGTCGATGGCGATGAACGAGACGTCGAACTGCGTCAGGAAGCTCAGCGTGCCGGGCGAGAGCAGCCGCTCCGGCGCGGCGTACAGCAGCTTGATCTTGCCGGCGCGGGTCCGCTCGGCGATGTCGCGGCGCTCGTCGTAGGAGAGGCTGCTGTTGATGGCGGCCGCCTCGACGCCGCACTCGCGGAGGGCGTCCACCTGGTCCTTCATCAGCGAGATCAGCGGCGACGCCACCACCGCCGTGCCCGGCTGGCAGACCGCCGGCGCCTGGAAGCAGAGCGACTTGCCCCCGCCGGTGGGCAGCACCACCACCGAGTCCCGCCCCCGCATGACGCAGCCCATGGCCTCGCGTTGCAGCGGCCGGTAGGCGTCGTAGCCCCAGATCTGCCGCAGGGATTCCGCCAGGCGGGCGTCGGCGTCGGGGTGATTCTCGGTGGCGGCGGTAGACGGGGGCGACTGGGCCAAGGCTTCCAAGCCGGGTTGGTGTTGGGTGTCCCGCCCACCAACTTAGCCCGCTGCGGGCCGCTCCGCGACCATCGGGCGGTTGGCTGGCGGCCGCCCGCCTTGGGCGGCTGCCGACGCGGCGTCACCCCGCAGCCGCGACGCAGCTCGACCGCCGGCGGCGGTAGCCGGTGAAGCACGCCAGGCCGCCGGCCAGCGCCAAACTGACCGCCGCGGGCTCCGGCACACGGATCAAAGGCGTGACGCTGCCGGCGCCGGCGCCGTAGATGGCCTGGATGCCGGCGATATCCGAAAAGTGCAGGGCGCCGCCGCCGGGGCCGCTGGTGCGGTTGAAGATCCAGTACATGTTCGCGTCGGGGTTGGGGTCGTGCCCCAGGCCCAGGGCGTGGCCCAGCTCGTGGATCGTCGCGCCCAGGATGTCGGGCTCGCTGAGCGTGCCGGCCACGGCCCACGGGTCGCCGTTGTCGTAGAAGACGTCGCCGGCCAGGTTGCCGCCGGCCGAGGGGAAGTACGCCTGGGCCTTGGTCGTGGGGGGGCCGTCGGGCGGGTCGGGCCCGTTGATGTAGCGGTGGCTGAAGCGGATCTGCCCGAACTGCCCGTCCGGGTACGCAGAGGTGCGGACGCCGCCGCCTTCATCCTCCACCTCGACAAAGTGCAGCGGCGCGACCGACGCCCACAGCCCGAGCGCCTCTTCGACCACCGTGCGGAGGAAGCCGGCCGGCACGCTCTGGCCCTGGGGGTCCAGCAGGCCGCCGTCCAGCAGGTTGTTGTAGCTGTAGGTGATGGTGACGGGCGTGCCGTCGCCGCCCGGCTGGGGCCACTGGCCGCCCTGCAGCCGGTAGGTTGGCTGGTCGTCCGTGCCGATGGGCGTGTCGGAGCCAAACGCCGGCTGACCGCCCGCGGCTGCGCAGCAAGGCTCGCCGAACAGGTCGCAGTAGACGCAGGCGTGCGTCGTTGCCGCGGGAATCGCCACCGAAAAGAACGCCGCAGCCGCGGCGGCGGCTGCCAGCCTACGCCTAGATTTTGCACCCATCGCAATCCGCCCATCGCAAACAGAAACGCCAGGAAGAGACCACCCGCACCGCTCGCTAGAGTCGGTGCAGATCACAGAGACCGAGAAGGATCAAAGTGTGTGGCGGCTCACTGGCGGCGATGGTCTGGCGTTGACGGGCTGGCGGCGATGGGCTGGCGGTTACGGGGCTTCGCGGGGCGACAAGAATTTGCCGCCGTGGCTTTGCTGGCCCCGACGTCGGCTTCTAGCTTGTGGGCAT